>DBVW01000018.1:35922-56500 GCA_002308495.1 Alphaproteobacteria bacterium UBA1254 | reverse complement strand
AAAAACGAGCCGAAAATGGTCAATGCTTTGCTTGATCAAATTGCTCACTCTGTGAGGGCTTAAAATGACTGTTTTATCTTTACGTGAATATCCCGATCCGATTTTACATCAAAAAGCCGAAAAGGTTGAAGAGATTAATGATGCTTTGCGCCAATTTTTAGATGATATGTTGGAAACGATGTATGTTGATAAAGGCGTTGGTTTGGCCGCACCTCAGGTCGGGGTTTTAAAGCGTATGATTGTTATTGATGCCGAGCAAGAAGAAGATGAAGACGGGCATCACAAAAAAGGGAAACCGATGTTTTTAATTAACCCCGAAATTGTTTATAAATCCGAAGAAACCATTTTCTTTTGTGAAGGTTGTTTATCCGTACCGAAGCAATCGGCCGATGTCGAACGTTTTCAAAAAATTAAAGTGCGTTATCAGGATAAAACAGGAACGGAACATGAAATTGAAGCGGAAGATTATTTAGCTGTCGTTTTGCAGCATGAAATCGATCACTTAGACGGCATTTTGTACATTGATCATTTAAGTCGTTTAAAACGCGGTCTACTCTTAAAAAGGCTACAAAAAATGAGGGCCGAGAAAGAAAAAGAGAAACAAAAAAATCCGCAGTAATGCGGATTTTTCACTTCTTGTCGCGTTTTTCTTTTTCCTGATAGAGAAGCTGCATACATCTTGCGTCAAGCCCTCGTGCTTCATCAATATCTTCGAAAACAGAGTAAAAACGCACATCACCTAAGACCATTTCCCAGCGCTCTTCCATCTTTTTAAGGAACAGGGAAAATTCGCCATCAGGCATTTTTTTCAGCCTTTTTTGTAAATCATCAGGCTCGCCGAAAAAGTTTTTGGCATTCGGCTTCTTTAAAAATAACTGTTCCATATCAATAAAATTTAATAACTTTTATTGATGGTGAGAGTAACCTGAAATAAGAATTGTGTCAACAAAAAAACGCCGATAAATATCGACGTTTTTAAAGCATATGCTTAAAAATCTTACATATCAAGCGCTTTGCGATAGGTATCAATCAAAAATTCCTGTTCGTCTCTGTCTGCTGCATCCATCTTTCTGAGTTTTAAGATGGCGCGCATAATTTTAACATCAAACCCCGCACTTTTTGCTTCTGCAAAAACTTCTCGGATATCTGTTGAAATTTCTTTTTTATCTTCTTCCAATTTTTCGATTCTTTCAATAAGCGAACGCAATCTGTCACTTGCAATTCCACCGACTTCAGCCATTTTTATTCTCCGTAAATGATAAGTTAAACATTTTGTGTTAAAGGTAGACTTAACAAAAAAAAATCCGTTTTACAAGTCAAATTTGTGATTATATAAACATCAAAAAAATTTAAGAGGAAGAACCATGCCACAAAACACAAACACCAAGATTTTAGCCACCATCGGACCGTCTACCGCTTCGAAAGAAGTTCTTTCAAAATTGATTGACGCCGGCGCAGATGCCTTCCGTTTTAATTTTTCGCATGGCACGCACGCCGAACATAAAACCCGTTACAACATTGTGCGCGAGCTTGCCAAACAAAAGAAGCGCCATGTTTCGATTGTGGCGGATATGCAAGGTCCGAAACTTCGCGTAGGTTCTTTTCAAAACGGTTCGATTAATTTAAAAAAAGGTCAAGACTTCACGCTTGATTTGGATAAAACTCCCGGAAACGAAAAGCGTGTTAACCTGCCGCATGTCGAGATTTTTAAAGCTGTCAAAAAAGGCAACAAACTCCTTTTAAATGACGGAAACATCATTTTAGAAGTCTTGTCTAAAGATTCTTCTCATATTAAAACAAAAGTTCTTGTCGGCGGCAAACTCTCCGATCACAAAGGTGTTAACCTGCCAAACATTACCTTGCCGATTTCAGCCCTAACTCCGAAAGACAAGGAAGATTTGGCTTTTGCCTTAAGGCTCGGCGTTGATTGGATCAGCCTTTCTTTCGTTCAAAAAGCGCAGGATGTTAAAGATGCCAAAAAACTCATCGGCAACAAGGCCCTGATCATTTCAAAACTTGAAAAGCCGAGTGCCATTCAAGAGCTTGATGAAATTATTGCCCTTTCCGATGCCATTATGGTCGCACGCGGTGATTTAGGCGTTGAATGCCCGATCGAAACGGTTCCTGTCATGCAAAAGAAAATCATTTCAGCCTGCCGGAAACAAGCCAAACCTGTCATTGTCGCCACTCAAATGTTAGAGTCGATGATTAACGCCCCGACCCCGACACGTGCTGAAGTCTCCGATGTTGCAACGGCTGTTTACGACATGGCAGATACCGTCATGCTTTCCGCCGAAACGGCCGTCGGTTCATATCCCGTCGAGTCGGTTTTGATGATGCACCACATCATCGAACAGGTTGAACACGATTCGCATTTCATCGAATGCACGGCAAACAACGAGTCTCACATTTGTTCAATGGAATCACTCGGTATTACCTATGCGGCCAAAGAACTTTCCGAAGTTTTACCGAACGTTGCAGCCATTGTTACCTTCACAAATTCCGGTTTTACAACATTTTCAATGGCAAAAGAGCGTCCCGATTTGCCGATTATTGCCATCACACCTCATGAAAAAGTTGCAAACAGAATGGGGATTGTTTGGGGGGTAAGAGCTGCCGTTGATCCGAAAGTTTTTGAAAATTTTGATATGATTGAAGCCATTGCCAACAAACATGTTAAAGCCTTAAAAATCGGCAAAAAAGGCGATTATATCATCACCACGGCTGGCTACCCGTTCGGTCAAACATTGCTGACAAACCTGCTTCATACCATTAAAATTAAATAAAAAAATAAATTTAGCATTTTCAATGGTTTAAGAAAATGTTTGCCAAAATATACAAATTTTTTAAATTTTTGTCTTGACCTTAGGGCAAAAATGAGGTATAAGGAAAGAACATTCTAACTTTTATAAAATTATGAGGTATGAGGTCACCACCACGTAGGAACTAGTCTTCCAACTGATCCGCCGCGGCCAATAAAAAAAAACGCAACCTCAAATGGAAGCAAAAAACAAGAGCCCAACTCGGGACACTTTTTAGGCAAGGTGGAAATACCACCCCAAGCAGGCGTCAACTAAAACTGTTAACCAATGCAGTAATCTCTGCTCCTGTTGTCATTCTCAGTAAAACAACACCAAAGGAGCCACGCGAAACTTCGCAGACATATCCTGAGACATTTTCCCCCGACACAACCGAAGGGGGCTTTTTTTTATTTAAACCCTAATGAACAACAATTGTAAATTGAAATGAAGGCTGTGCTTCACGCTTTTCCCAAGGACGTTCATGGAAACCGTAAATTTGGACCGTACCTGTGTTTGTTGCTTGATAGCCGAGCACACGCTCACCGCCCGCACCCATCAAATTAGACTTAGAAGGATTAAATTTATCGGAAACAACCGAAACAACCATCTGACTTTGCGGATTTGTCTGTAAATTCCATTGATAACCCGTCGAAGGATTTTCGGGCAATTTGATTGTAAATTGCTCTCCGACCTGCAAAGTTAACGTTTTTCCATTATCTCCCTGATACAAAACATTTTTTTCGCACCCGAAAAGCGTTAAAACCAACCCCAACAAAGCAACTATTCTCAATATTTCACACTCCTTTTCAATAATCCACAATTATATATATTTCATTTTGCGATATTTTTAAATTTTGTTTCCGTTTTATGCACAATTTACCAATAGTTTCCTTAAAGTGCCTACTTTACATTCAAGGTCAACGGGAGTATGTATGGGAAACAATATGAAATATTCTGTGAACGGAGATTAAACGATGCGTAATGTTGTGCGCTTTTTATTAAGATGTTTTTTTAAAACATTCAAAGTCCGCTTCGAAATGCGCTTTGATGTGTCAAAATTGCCTCAAAAAGGTGTTTACATTTCAAACCACGTTTCTTGGGTTGATCCGATTGTTTTGTTTGCTTTTCTGCCCGGAAATCCGGTTTTTGCCTTACACGGACAGCTTTATCGTAACTATTGGGTGCGTTTATTCATGAAAACGGCAGATGTCGTTAAACACGATAATATTGACGTACCCGACTTAAAAAACTTAATTTCAATCGTTAACTCCGGTCGTCTCTGTGTTATTTTTCCGGAAGGTCGCATGACCACGAACGGCAACATCATGAAAATCTATGAATCTGCCGGCTTGCTTGCTGATAAGACAGATTCTCCCGTTATTCCGATTTGGATTAACGGCTTGCAATATTGCCATTTTTCAAAAACAGGCGGTAAATTGCCTCACCGTTATTTTCCTCATGTCAAAATTGTCGTTGATGCCCCTCGCCCGTTAAAACTTAAAGATGAACTGCGGCACCAACGTAATCACATCTCAAACGAAATTTATATGATTATGCGCGAGCAGATGTTTGAATCGATTTATGACAAGAAAATGACCGTGTTCACACAGCTTATTAAAGCGTCAAAAATACACGCAAAGCGCTGTTTCGGCCTACGCCGTCCGTATGTGTTGGAAGATATTACGAGAAAACCGAAAACATTTAAAGACATCATGTTGGCCTCTTATGTATTAGGTCGTCATTTTTCCAAAACATCCGAAAAGCACGAACCTGTCGGCATTATGTTGCCAAACTCGGTTGCCGCCATCTGCACATTTTTCGGCCTAAACGCATACGGACAAGTGCCTGTTATGATTAACTTTTCTGCCGGTGCTCAAAACGTAACAAGCGGTTTAAAAACGGTGATGGCAAAAAAAGTCATCACATCTAAAATGTTTGTTAAAAAAGCGGGACTGGAACCTTTGGTTCAAGCCATTCAAGCCGCCGGTTTTGAGGTTATTTATTTGGAAGAAGTCGGAAAATCCGTTTCGATTTTTGCAAAAATTTTGGCCTTGCTCCAATATAAAGTCAAGTATGTGCCTTATAAAGCAACTTCTGAAGATTGGGCAGTCATTTTGTTTACATCAGGTTCCGAAGGCGCACCGAAAGCCGTTGTTTTATCAAACCGCAACGTCATTTCGAACGTATGGCAGATTGCAACTTTTGAAACATTGAACAAACGCGATGTCGTTATGAACTCAATGCCGATTTTCCACAGTTTCGGGCTTGTTTTGGGAACGCTTTACGCCCTTTATCAAGGCGCCAAAGTTTTCTTATATCCTTCCCCGCTCCACTTCCGTATTATTTCCGACCTGCTTTACGAATTAAGCGCAACGGTCATGATCGGTACCGACACATTCTTCAGAAGCTATGCCAAAATTTCACATCCGCTTGATTTCGGCTCATTACGTTTATGTTATGCCGGTGCGGAAGGTGTTAAACTTGATACGCGCAATTTATTAAATGAAAGATTAGGCGCACGTTTAATGGAAGCTTACGGCACTACCGAATGCTCTCCTGCCGTTGCCGGCAACAACATGGTGTTCAACAAATTCGGCACCATCGGCAAACTTTGCCCAGGCATGGAATGTCGCTTAGAAAAAGTTGACGGCATCGAAAAAGGCGGTGAACTTGTCGTTAAAGGACCGAATGTCATGGCAGGCTACATCCTTGCCGATCATCCGGGTGTTTTGGTTCCGCCTCACAACGGTTGGTATCACACGGGCGACGTTGTTGAAATTGATGAAATCGGCTTCATAACAATTAAAGACCGCATCAAACGCTTTGCCAAAGTCGGCGGCGAGATGGTCTCGCTCAAAGCCGTTGAAAACATGATTAACTCCGCTTATGAAGGCAAAGATGAGTTCTGTTGCGGTATTGTCGCCGTTCCGCATGAACAAAAAGGCGAACAGATCGTTGTTGTAACAAACGAACAAACACTAACGATGGATATGCTCCGCGAATTTATCAAGCAACACGGTTACCCCGAGCTCTATATGCCGCGCCGCATTATTTATCGCGATAAAATCCCGACATCTGCGACGGGCAAGGTTGACAATGTTACCTTGAAAAAAGAAGTCTTGGCCGAACTTGCCAAAGCGGCTTAAAAAAAAGGCGGTTTTCGAACCGCCTTTTTTTTATCTCTGAAAAACCTGTTTTCTCCTTTTCTTAACATTTGCTTCAGAAAGTGTTATATTTAAGAGTATCTTCCGAAGTTTCGGAGATAGACGCCTTATCCCCCGGATTTGTAGCCGAGACCGTCCGACGAGCTTTTTCTTTTACTTGTGCATCCCAAATCAAAAAATCACACCATCTGACCTTTCGTTCTATTAAAACATTAAAATGTTACTGATATATTTTTTATGAAATCTGTTTACTGGATTAACATCTTTTTTCAGCATAAAGTATCAGACATGAAAGAATATATCAAAAAATCTCTTGCTCTCAAAGTTAAAGCTCTGCGTGAAAGTGCAAACTTAACTCAGGAAGACTTGGCGGCAAAATGCAACGTCAGCTGGCGCACAATTTCGAACCTTGAGCGCGGTCTTGTTGTGCCCGATTTATTGATGATTATTCAAATATCTCAAATTTTTAACACCAAAATAGATGATCTGCTCGGCCTAAAGCTTGATTCTTCAAAAAGCAAATCACGTTTAGAACGCGAACAATTTCTGATTGAAAAAATCAAAACCTTAAATGAAAAATCGCTTGATTTTTTGCTTGATGAATTGATTCTTATTTTTAAACATTTTAATTAATATTTTTCGCCTTAAATCTCTTTTCAAGCTCAATCATATAAAATTGATATGCATCTTCAACAACGTATGCACAAAAATCAAACTGCTGAGCCCTTAAGGCGACAACCAAATCATAAAACAGCTCGCTTATTTTCTGTAATTCTTTATTTTTTTCTTTCATTTTTAGCCTTGTCCTTTTTTTTCCTTGCAAATAACATTCTATATGTTAATTTATATAAAAAGAAGAATCTAATTTCATATAATGCGTATATAAAAATGGCTCACACAATCAGCAGTTATATTTCTCGCGTAAAACAGCTTCTCTGCCTTGAAGAAGCCGTTCGCTATGGTTCAATTTCAGAGGCTGCCGCACAAAACGGCATGAAACAGCCAAATCTGTCTGCCCAAATTAAAGCCTTAGAAAAAACAACCCAACGTAAACTCATTTTCAGACATCCGAAGGGCGTCAGCCTGACCGATAGCGGATATGAATACTACTCAACGGCGTGTGAAATTAAAAATCTTATTTCAAACACCGAAAACATCTCGCTTGAAAGCAATCGAATGTTTGGCACAATCAAGCTTTGGACAAGCGACGGTCTTGCTTCAATATATTTAGCGGACTGCTTCAGACAATTCTACGAAAAATACCCGAAAATTAACTTAGAAATCAGCTGTTCTCTCGAAATGCCGAAACTTCAGGAATTCGACATGGCTCTGATTTTTCAAAAACCGAGCGTTAAATCACTGTCTGTTGTGGCTGAGCGCTCTTTAAATTTTGCACTTTGTGCTTCAAAAGAATATATAAAACAATACGGTTTACCTCAAAATGTGACCGATTTGCGCACAAATCACAAAATTTGCAGCAATGCGACCTATATCGCCGGTTGGAAAGATTGGAAAACCATCACAAAAAAAGCTCAGCACGTAACAACCATCACAAATTCATCAAGCATGCTGCTTAATTTGATAAAAGCGGGTATCGGGATCGGTCTTTTACCGACAGAAGTTAAAAATATCGAACACGAATTGGTTGAAATCGAAAATATTGCTCCAAAATTAGAAAAAAAATTTTATTTGGTTGTCAAACAAGAAGGTCTTCAAAACCCGAAAATAAAAGCCTTAACGAACATTATCAACCAACAAATCGCGAAAGAATAAAGGTTGCCAAATCCATCGCGTGCTGATTGTTTTGAGCACAAACCCATATTTTTTGCCTGACGACTGACCCGATCTTGTGCTCCACACAAACCATTTTAGAAGCCTCTTTCGGCTTCTCGGCACTCACAATCACGTCAGCATATTCTGTCCCGTCGACATATTCTATCTTTCCCGAAAAATCAGACAAGCTGTCAATTTCAAGCCCTTTGGAAACATAAACCCTTAAATGCGTTCCGTTTTCATCTGCTAAAAATTTCTGTTTCAAATTGAGCAAATTTTGAACCATTTTTTCCGTTTGCCCCGAAAGCTCAACCGCACTTTTCAAAGGAACCATTCCATAAGCTGTTCTGAAAAACAACTTCTGATGTAATAAATCTTCCGTATCTGTAATGATTTTACTTAGATTCGAAGCCTTAATATTGTTCTGTTCTGCCGCCAAACGTATAGAGCCCGCATTAACAACTTCCCTGACATATAACAGATTTCGAAACAAAACGGCATGAGATTTAACTGACATTTTAGATATACCTCAAATTATATGGTTAGATATATATTTAGTATATATAAAAAAGGTCAAAGTCAAGCTATAATAAAAGTATGACAGAATTTGTAGACATTAAAATCGTATCGTCTCAACAAGAACTTGATGATGCTTTCAGTGTCCGTCAAAAAGTGTTTGTTGAAGAACAAAAGATTGACCCGTCTCTTGAATTTGACGGCAATGATTTTACTGCGACACACCTTGTGGCCTATCTTGATAAAAAGCCTGTCGGAACGGTCCGCATACGCTATTTTAGCGATTTTGTTAAATTTGAACGCATGAGCGTCTTGCCCGAATTTCGAAAATCAAACATTTCAAATTTACTCGTGCAGACAGCCTCAAATCTCTGCGCTCAAAAGGGCTATCGCACCATACACTGTGCATGCAAGCAAGAACTCTTGCCCCGCTGGGCAAAAGACGGCGCGGTCCCCATTAAAGATGCCGCCCTTGTTGTTCAAAACGGCATGACACTGGTCGCAATTGAGCAAAAAATTCCTCAAACCAAAAATTGTATTAACCTCCGAACACCCCTTGATATTTTAAGCAAAAAAGAAGGCCAGTGGTTTGAAGATAATCCGGTGGAAAACACACACGAATTGACGACAAAAGATCGCTTAAATCACATAAAAGACATGAAAGACAAAGTCAAAAATATCAAGAAACAATCAGACGGCCCGCGTAAAACTTATACAACACCAAAGTGCGATATTTTAGAAATCGATTTTACAAACGAGCGCTGAAAGCCTTTAAAAAACTCTTGCATTTAAAAAAAAATATGCTATTGATAATCCACCTGTTATAAATTTGAACAGGTTTTGGATTAATTTTTCGTGGGAGAACAGCCATGTTCAAAACCACGAACTCAGACAATAAGAGGTATAAAATGGCTAAATCTAAAAAGAAAATCTTAGGTTTAATCAAGCTTCAAATTGCCGCAGGTAAGGCAACGCCTTCTCCTCCGGTCGGTCCTGCTTTGGGCCAAAAGGGCTTGAATATTATGGAATTTTGCAAAGCATTTAACGCTGCGACACAAAGCTTAGAACCGGGAATTCCTGTTCCGGTTATCATTACGGCGTATGAAGATAAGAGCTTTACTTTTATCACAAAATTACCGCCGGTTGCTTATTACATTAAAAAGGCTGCAAACGTTAAATCCGCTTCAAAAGAACCTGGAAAATCCTTTGCCGGCCAAATTACGCTCGCTCAAGTTAAAGAAATTGCCGAAAAGAAAATGCCTGACCTCAACTGCTCAACAGTTGAATCAGCCATGAACATGGTTAAAGGTCAAGCCGTTTCAATGGGCATTAAGGTAGTGGAGTAGTATCATGGCAGGAAAAAGAATTGTAAACGCGTATAAAAATGTTGAAAAAAACAAAGCTTATGCATTGAAAGACGCGATTAAAATCGTTAAAGAAAACGCAACCGCTAAATTTGATGAAACAGTTGATTTGGCAATCAATTTGGGTGTTGACCCGAAATATGCCGATCAAATGATCAGAGGTGTTTGCCCGCTTCCTCACGGAAACGGAAAAACAGTTCGCGTTGCCGTATTTGCTCAAGGCGAAAAGGCTGATGAAGCCAAAGCTGCCGGTGCAGATATTGTCGGCGCCGAAAACCTTATCGATTCGATTTTAGCCGGCAAGATTGATTTCGACCGCTGCATTGCCACACCTGATATGATGGGTATGGCCGGTAAAGTTGCGCGCGTTTTGGGTCCGAAAGGCTTAATGCCGAACCCGAAACTCGGCACCGTTACAACAGACGTTGCAGCCGCCGTTGCCAAAGCCAAGGCCGGTGAAGTTCAATTCCGTGTCGAAAAGAACGGTATTGTTCATGCCGGTGTTGCTAAAGTTTCTTTCAGCGAAGATAAAATCTATGATAATGCTAAGATGTTCATCGATACCATTATCAAAGCCAAACCGCAATCATTGAAGGGCACATACTTGAAGAAAATTTCAATCAGCTCAACAATGGGTGTCGGTGTTAAAGTTGATTTAACAGCTTTATAATTTGGCGTTTAGCCTAAAAAAGCCCCTCCTTAACGGAGGGGTTTTTCTTAAACAAAAACATCATTTAAACAATATATCCTGCTGTTTATGCTTTAAATTTTTTAAAATAATCCTGTTTTTGCTTGAATCATTTTATAAACTTCGAATCCTATCTTATTGAAAAACATCATTTTTTTAAACAATAATTTGAAACATTTGCTTTCTGTTATCCTTTTTTATTGCCCAATTCCGCACAAAATTTCATCACAACGCACTACCTTTTATTGACATTTCAAAATTTTCCTTGCTTTTTCAGGCTTTTTTTGCTAAATCAACAAATATGAAACGAACAAAACACCAAAACATAAACGGCTGGCTTATTATCGATAAACCGCAAGGTTTAACGTCAACAGATGTTGTTAATCAAACACGCCGCCTGTTTGACGCCAATAAAAACGGACATACAGGCACGCTTGACCCTTTTGCGACAGGTGTCTTACCGATTGCGTTCGGCGAAGCAACCAAGCTTATCCCTTATGTGATGGACGGGGCAAAAGTCTATGAATTTACATTAAAATTCGGCTCTTCCACAAACACGGACGATATTGAAGGCACCGTTACCGAAGAAGGCGGCGTCATCCCATCAGAAAAGCAGATTTTAGATATTCTCCCGAGCTTTACCGGACAGATAGAACAGACACCCCCGGCCTATTCTGCCGTCAAAATCAACGGAGAGCGCGCCTATAAACTGGCCCGTGCCGGTCAAAAAGTCGAAATAACCCCGAGAAAAGTTCAAATCGAATCAATTGAATTGTTGAACCAAATATCTGCCGATTCGTTTCAATTCAGAGTCAGATGCTCCAAAGGAACATACATCCGTTCTCTCGGACGAGATATTGCCTTAAAACTCAATACTTTCGGGCATTTAACAGCTCTCAGACGCACAAAATGCGGATTTTTTTTAATTGAAGATACGATTTTACTGGAAAATCTAAAAAATATGGTGTATGAGAGTCGTCAGCAAGATTCTCTTTTGCCGATTGAGACCCCGCTGCGCGACATCGCGGCGTTGGCCGTTACGGCAGAAGACGCGGTTAAACTAAGTCTCGGACAAGGTTTGTCTTTGAAAGATTATGATGTTTCAAAATACATCGGTCAGACGATGGCTGCCTTTAATAAAGCTTGTTTAACGGCACTTGTCAGAGTCGATGAGAAAAAAATCTCACCGATTCGTGTTTTTAACTTATAACAAAAAGGAAAATTAAAAGATGTCGATAACAAATGAACAAAAACAAGAAATTGTTGCAAAATATGGCTTAAACCCCGGAGACACAGGTTCTCCCGAAGTTCAAATTGCGATTTGGACATACCGTATCAACGCTTTGATTGAACACTTCAATGTTCACAAGAAAGACTTACACTCTCGCTTGGGTTTGATGAAGATGGTCAGCCGTCGTCGTCACTTACTTGATCACTTAAAGTCTAAGAGTGTTGATCGCTATCAAGCCATCATTCAAAAGTTAGATTTACGTAAGTAATTCTTCATAAAAAGATCAAAACTGCGGAGAACGTTCTCCGCAGTTTTATGAAAATCCTGGCATGGGGCCAGGTGAGGTTTAAAGATATTAGGAAAGGTAAAAAATATGATCGATTTTAATGTTTGCCGCAAAGAACTCGAATGGGGCGGCAGAAAACTGGTTTTAGAAACAGGCAAAATTGCCAGACAAGCCACAGGGGCTGTTGTCGCAACTTATGGAAAAACTGTTGTCGTTGCAACGGTCTGCGCAGCCAAAGAAGTAAACGCTGATCAGGATTTTTTCCCTTTAACCGTTAATTATCAGGAAAAATATTATGCTACCGGTAAAATCCCCGGTGGTTTTATGAAACGCGAAGGCAAGCCGTCAGAGCGCGAAATTTTAATTTCTCGCTTAATTGACAGACCGCTTCGCCCGCTGTTTCCTGATGCTTTCAAAAACGAAGTTCAAATCGTTTGCACAACCGTTTCTCATGATCAAAAAAATGATTCCGATGTTGTTTCGATGATTGCAGCTTCTGCAGCACTCGCCGTTTCGGGTATTCCGTTCATGGGACCGATCGGCGCAGCCAAAATCGGATACAAAAACGGTGAATATTTGCTCAACCCGACAATTTCCGAACAAAAAACATCTGAATTAGAGCTTGCCGTTGCAGGCACCTCAGAGGGTGTTTTAATGGTTGAATCCGAAGCAAACGAGCTTTCCGAAGAAGTTATGCTCGGTGCTGTGATGTTTGGTTTTGAAAGCTTCCAACCTGTGATTAACTTAATTAACGAGTTAAAGAAAGAAGCCGGCAAACCGGCTTGGGAAGAACCCGTATTTCCGGCGGAATATGATGCTTTATGCGAACGTATTGAAAAAGAATACAAAGCAGACTATGAAAACGCTTTCAACATTGTCAACAAACAAGAACGCTTAGACACATTAAGCGAACTCGGCGAAAAATTCAAAGCCTCCGTTGACCCTGAAAACGAATTAGAAGTTAAATACGCTCCCGAAGCCATTGAACATATGATGCACAAAACAATGCGTGAAAAGGTTTTATCAACCGGAAAGCGTATTGACGGTCGCGATACAAAAACAGTCCGCCCGATTGAATGTCAGGTTGATGTTTTGCCGATGACACACGGCTCTGCCCTGTTTACACGCGGTGAAACACAAGCTTTGGTTGTCACAACGCTCGGCACGGATGATGATGCTCAGGTTGTTGACGGCTTAATGGCAGAATATCGCCAAGACTTTATGCTTTATTACAACTTCCCGCCCTTCTCTGTCGGTGAATGCGGCAGATTAGGAACACCGGGTCGTCGTGAAATCGGTCATGGAAAATTGGCATGGCGTGCCATTCATCCGATGCTTCCGACAGATAAAGAAGCATTTCCTTACTCAATCCGCGTTGTTTCCGATATTATGGAATCAAACGGTTCATCATCAATGGCAACTGTTTGCGGCACAACATTGTCTTTAGAAGCTGCCGGCGTTCCGATGAAAAAGCCCGTTGCCGGTATTGCCATGGGCTTGATTAAGGAAGATGACGGGCGTATTGCCATCTTAACCGATATTTTGGGTGATGAAGACCACCTTGGCGATATGGACTTTAAGGTTGCCGGTACAAAAGACGGCGTAACCGCTTTGCAAATGGATATTAAAATCACATCCATCACCAAAGAGATTATGAAAAACGCTCTTGCACAGGCTCATGAAGGTCGTATTCATATCTTGGGCGAAATGGCAAAAGCAATTGACGCACCTCGCCCGAAGGTCTCTGAACTCGCACCGCGTATCATTACCTTAAAGATCCCGACAGATAAAATCCGTGAGGTTATCGGCACCGGCGGCAAAGTCATCCGTGAAATCATCGAAAAGACAAACACAAAAATCGACATCACCGATGACGGTATTGTCCGCATTGCCTCTGTCAACACCAAAGACGGCGAAGCAGCCTTAAACATCATTATGGATATTGTTGCCGAACCTGAAGAAGGTGTGATTTATCACGGAACAATCGTCAAAATCATGGACTTTGGCGCATTCGTTCGCTTTGTCGGCTCAACAGAAGGTTTGGTTCATATTTCGGAAGTTAAGAATGAACGCATTGCTTCTGTTTCAGACTTCTACAAAGAAGGCGATCAAATTTGGGTTAAATGCTTGGGTGTTGACAACCGCGGCAAATGGAAACTTTCTGCCAAACGTGTTGATCAAGAAACAGGCGAAGATTTGGAAAAATAATTTTCCATACTTTATAAACAAACAAGCCTCTCTTTCGAGAGGCTTTTTTGTTTCTTCTAGAAGCTCTAGTGCAAAACGCGCATTACCGGCACATTTGCAGAACGGAACACCGTTTTCAGTCATAACATCCCTTATCTCCATAAGGGGATCAAAGTAACCGGAAGCCCGCACTTCCCGTGCCAGACTTCTAACTCGTTCAAGCTTTTCGAGCCTTTCCATAATTATAATTTTAAAAAATAAACATAATCACACACTTTGGAATCATCCTATCATACATATTTTTTTATCAATATTTTTTTGAAGAAAATCTGATCTTGAAAATTAAATTAGACGGAATCTTTAAGCGTGACCGGTTTCGTATATAAACCGATCTAAATCGACCTTTGTTTCATCCATCGCTTTTTCCCATTTAAGCTCATCTTCGGTATGAAACAAAATCTGATTTGAAGCGTCTGCCACAAGCCAATCGTTATTCAGCAATTCGCGCTCAAGTTGCTTCGGCTCCCACGAACAATAGCCGAGTGCCACCAAATTTTCGTGCGGCCCGATCCCGTAAGCAATATCTTTTAAAACATCTAAGCTTGAAGAAACGGCAACCTGATCATCAACCTGAAAAGTGCCGGGTCTCACATATTCGGCACTATGAAGCACAAATCCTCTGATTTTTTCCAAAGGCCCGCCCTGATATAAAAACATTTGTTCCAAATTTTCAAAACGCCCTGCTTCCAGAGGAACCGCCAAATCAGACAAAGAAAAATCTTTCAGCTTTTTATTAATCACAAAACCCATGGCGCCTTCTTTGCCATGTGAACAAACATAAATAACGCTCTTGTGAAAAGACTCATCGTCAATTCTCGAGGTAGAAACCAAAAACTTTCCGGTCAAATATTTATCACCGATAAGAGCCATTTATTGTACATATCCTAAAATTATATTTGTTCAATTACAAAAGTTATTATATCATATTTTCGAAAAAAAGAAAACATTTTTAAATACCATTTCATATGCGCGCATTCTTTTCTTATATAGTATTTTTGTTTTTAAGTTTCAACGTCTCTGCCCCGCTTGCGGCAGAAATCGTCTTTGAACCTGACGACAGCGATATTCCAGAAAGAATCCGTCCCGACTTTATATCAGGCTCAAATCTTCCCCACCCCATCCAAATGCGCGAAATTCTTAAAAACGCCGAAAGCACGCCTCTCGGCAAACTTTTAGTTCTGGGGCGTTATTTCGATGCGCGTTATCCGGGTGAAAAACTCGAATTTGATTTTTCGGAAGACGTGTCTCTTATTTTTCCGGATCTTTCCGCTCAAGAACTTCAAAAAGCAACAAATTATATCCGTACAGCCGTCTACATATATCGAAAGACACAAGAAAAAGTCAAAGAAGTTCAACAGCAAGCCTTAACGCCAAAGGATCCGCCGCTTGTCGTTAAAGATGACGAATACGCCATTATCGGCGACAGAGAATATACCCCGACACCTGAAAATCAAGTCGCCGTCATATCCGACTTTAAAAAAGTAATCGGCTATAGCCATAACAAGCGCGAAATTGAAGCAATGGAACAATGGCTTTATCGTTCAAGCCAAGACCCCCGTTCAACAGATATGGAAAAATTCAAACAAATGCTGTCTAAAATCGAATTTTCAAAAATACCTGCTTATGGGGTTACGCTTCCGTCTCCGTTTGTCGGCAACGCGGGTATCGGCAAATGGGTTGAACAAGCCTCAATCAAAGCACGCCTTATTTCCGATACGGCTCGAATTTCAAACACCAAAGAAATAATAGCAGCTTTGCACTTAGATATTCCCAATCACAGAATCATCTTAGCAACTAATTTAGACGCACAACATCAAAAGCCTGTCATTCATCTGAAAAATGCCGAAAACATCGAATCTTATGAAGTGTTTTATCCCCTTCCCGTCCAAGTCATTCATCGGCAAATGTTAGGGGCTTATCGCGGAAATTTTGCATTTCCGATTAAGCTAAAGCTCATCGATCCGAACAAACCGATTTCTTTTGATGCCGAAATTTCGTTCCAAAATTGCGATTCCGAACTTGAATGCGAGATGCAAACTCTGACGCCTTCTCTCAGCATAGCCTCCGAGTTATCGGATTCTGCAACATCATCTTCAATGAGCAACTTTATCCATCAAAGCTTATACAACATTCCTCAGGAAAAAAACAAATATGTCAAACTTGAAAACATCTCATTGACCGAAAACCCGGAAACAAAAGACAAAGACACAATTAATTTTGAATTCAAAACGAAGGCAACGCCTAAAAACATAGCTCTTTTTCTCGAAAACGAACAAGGAACAGTTTTCAGCGCACCTCAAATTATCAGTGCGAATAAAAATACATACATTAAAACCACGGCCATTGAAAATTCGTCCGACTTTTTGAAAAAACCGCTGACATTAACATTTCGCCTTAACAATTATGCCACTTTGAGACAAACCATTGTGCCTCAAGACGTTTCTTTTTCTGATGAGCAACACAATCTTTCGGCTATATACTTGTTGTTTTTTATGATTGGTCTCTTTTTTTACATCACCCCGTTCGGCTTTGCTTTAATCGCATTGCCGTCTTTTTCAAAAGTACAAAACAACGCCTGTTTGAATTATGCCGGAACAAAATTAGCTATCCTGCTTGCCTTAAGTTTATGGGTTGGATTCAAATTCTTTTCAAATCCGGAGTTATTATATTTTTCGCCAATCAATCATCTCTTTTGTTTGTTCGCCGTTTTTGTAATTTTGAATGTGCGATTCCTAACCTTTCATTTTAAATATCCGAAAGACAGAAAATCACCTGTTGTTTCAGGCGTTTTAGATGCTTTGCAAATTGCCGTCTTGCTCCCTTTCACAAACCTTGTTTTAACAGAAAAAGCTTTGCTTGGCATTCAAACATTATCTGTTTTTGAAACACTTGCGGCTTTTGCCTTTTTAACACTCGGACTTTTCTTACCCACTGTCATCGGCTTAATCTGTAAAAGCAAGAACATCAATGAAAAGGTTATTAACGTTTATCGACTCTTTTCATTAGCATTAACAGTCGTTGCGTGGTTAATGATTGCTTCAAGAATCTCTTTTTTGGTAACACCTCTGTCTTTACCTAAAATCACACTTGTTCTGCTTTCAGGGTTATTTGTCTTAAAATATCTGCTTTATTTTTGGGAAGCTTTATATAAAACACAGCTCCCGAAAAACTATATTTCAATCACTCAAAAAATACTGTTTGTTGTGTTTTTCGGTTCCGCGTTACTTCTGACTTCAGCGCTAAACAAAGTCAGCACAAAAAAAACATGGCAAAATGTCCCGGATTTGTCCGACATAGAGCAAAAAGCATCAAACGGTGAAAATATTTTACTGACCTTTGAAATGCCTTCTTGTTTCTTGTGCAAATATAATCATATTGCAACGTTTGTTCCTTCAAACATTGAAGCACTTCAACAAAATTACAAAATCAAATATATTTCCGTTTTAGAAGATCAACCGAGTAACCAAACAAAGTCATATCTCAAAAAATATAAACGCTTACAGTTACCTTTATACGTTTTATATACCCCGCAGGCACCGCAAGGCGTCGTTTTACCCAAACTCATAACGCCGTTTGATTTGAGCGACACACTTGAAAATTTCGGTCTTTATCCCTCATCTTCTTCATTTAAATCGCTGCTTGAAAAAAGGCGCAAAAAGCTTTTTCGATAAATCCATAAATTGATGACGCCTAAAATAACGGATATTGAGCCGAATAAATACAAAAAATAATACCAATTCATCTCATTTTCCTGCATCAAAACCGTTTGCCGCCCGTTATGAATAAAAAGAATAGAAACGGCGGTTAGACCGAAAGCACTTATAAAACTCAAAAGCCACATCCGCTTTAACACCAAATCAGGTACGGAAAAAGCCGTTAAAACATAAATAAACACAAGCGCAATAAATAAAAAAATCTCCATATCATATCCCCGCTACATTTATCAAAGGATATATAATCACTTTTTAATTTTTCAACGCTAAAGATTAATCTTTTTCAAGCCCTATAATTCAAGCCCCACGGCTCGTAGCGCGCCGGATCATTACCCCAGTTCTCTCTAACCTTTACAAATAAGAAAAGATGTATTCTTTCCTCTAACATTTCTTCCAGCTCTTTGCGCGCCGCCATACCGATTTTTTTAATCATCTGTCCGGATTTTCCCAAAACAATGACCTTTTGATTGTCGCGCTCAACATAAATTGTCATTTCGGCTCTGACCGAGCCGTCTTCACGGCGTTCCCACAGTTCAGGCTCAACCGTTAAAGCATAAGGCAATTCATCATGCAAATATAAGAAAAGCTTTTCGCGCACAACTTCCGCCGCCAATAATTTAAGCGGCATATCAGACATCTGTTCTTCAGGATAAAACCACGGCGAAACGGGCAAATTTTCGGCCAAATAATGATAAAAATCATCAAGCCCCTCACCTGTTTGGGCCGAAACCATAAATGTTTCTTTGAAAGCGTATTTTGCATTCATTTCGGCGCTCAAAGAAAGAAGCTTTTCTTTTTTTACCAAATCTGTTTTGTTTAAAACCAAAAGTGTCTCAAGTTTTTCTTCACGTAACTTTTCAACAATAGCCGCTGTTTCATCATCAAAACCCCGCTTAGCATCAACAACCAACGCTACAATGTCGGCATCTTTCACCCCGTTCCATGCCGCGCTGACCATTGCTCTGTCAAGCCTGCGCTTCGGGTTAAATATGCCGGGCGTATCTAAAAACACAATCTGCGTATTTTCAAAAATGCCTATTCCTTTAATAACGGCACGTGTCGTCTGCGCTTTCGGCGAAACGATTGAAACCTTCGAACTCGCAAAATGATTTGTGATGGTCGATTTTCCGGCATTCGGCGCACCAATTAAACTCACAAAACCTGCGCGTGTTTCGACCTTATTTTCCATCCTTTGTTTCCAAAATTTTCAAAAGCTCTGCGGCAGCCGCCTGCTCGGCAATCTTTTTGTTTTTTCCCAAACCGACTGCTGTTCCCTGCCCTTCGACCGAAACTTCAATATAAAACAGCGGCTCGTGTTCCGTGCCTTCTTTTTTCAAAATTTGATATACGGGCGTTCCTGCCTTAATTCGATGAGCAAATTCCTGTAAAACGGTTTTGTTATCACGCTCCGGCGATGCGCTTTGCTGAATATATTTCTTAAAATGTCTGTCCACAAACGCAATCGCGGTCATAAAATCAGAATCTAAACAAATTGCGCCGATAACCGCTTCCATCACATCACACAAAACATTTTCGTTATCCGAAAGCGAAGCGGGATTAGCCCTGATATAATTATTGAGTTGAAGATCTCTTGCAACTGCGGCAACCGTTTCTTTACGAACAAGCTTAACAAAGCGTGGAGATAAAGCACCTTCCGGCTCGTTTTCAAACATAAAATAAAGCAGATGAGCCATTGAAACGCCCAAAACACGATCGCCCAAAAACTCTAAGCGTTCATAATTTTTTTTCACACTGCCCGTAATACTGCTATGCGTTAAAGCCTGTTTTAAAAGGGCTTCATTTTTAAATCGATATCCTAAACGAGCCTCTAAATCAGCCATTATAGAGCCCCTTAAAAAGTTTATGCCAACGAATGGCTCTCGGCCATGTCCAAGGCTTATACCATTTGCCTTTATCGCTGTGTGAAAAGAACAAAAAGCGTGCCTTACCGACCAAATTTTCTTCCGGCACAAAACCGACATGAACACGGCTGTCATCCGAACGGTCTCGGTTATCGCCCATCACAAAATAATGCCCTTCCGGCACGGTCAGTTTCGGTGTGTTATCAACTTTGTTTTCATAATCTGACATTTCTAAAATGCGATGTTTCATCCCCTCGGGCAATGTTTCAACATATTCCTGATACGTTTCCGGACGAACAACATATTCGCTTAAAACATATTCGCCCGTAAATTCTCTTTCAACAAGTTTGTCATTAAGATAAAGCCTGCCGCGGCTGACCTGAATGGTATCGCCGGGCAGCCCGATAATGCGCTTAATAAAGTCGGTGCGGTTATCTTTCGGATATTTAAAAACAACAATATCGCCGCGTTTCGGGGCCGACTTCCAAATCCGCCCTTTAATCGGCGCAAGACTGAACGGAAAAGAATGTCTCGAATAACCGTATGTATATTTTGAAACAAACAAATAATCACCGACTTCCAATGTCGGATACATCGACCCTGACGGAATTCGAAACGGCTCGAAATACAAACTTCTGATTAAAAGCGCAATCAATACCGCATAAATAATTGTTTTTATCGTATCAAACAAACTTTCTTTCTTTTTTTCTTTTTTCATTTTAAAACCCGAATTAAAATAAACTTGAAATGAATATGATACATTTTGCTCTAATTATCAAGCACAATTTAAACTCTTTTTTCATAACCTAAAAATCACTTTAAAGCGGGTGCAGATAACAAGAAACACTCAAGTGCATAAAAAGCTCGAAGAATGAGCCAAATAATAAGACACCTTTCAGAATGCGAAGGGAGTGTACATGAACGTACATGACC
>DBVW01000018.1:0-35857 GCA_002308495.1 Alphaproteobacteria bacterium UBA1254 | reverse complement strand
ACCTTTTTGTTAATTTGCTGCGATTCACTGGTGCTTGAAGTTTCTTCTCTCGGTAAAATCGAAAAAACACCTTGATTGGCATGTTTGATCTTACCGACCTTGCTCTTTGAACTTTTAGCAAATTCGGTGGCAGCATTCCGCGCATTTTGTGTCGCTTCTTCAAGCATTTTCGGCTTGATATCGTTCAATTTGGTAAACAGATACGAAACGGGAGAGCCGTAATCCGAATTAAAGATAATGCCTTTTGCAACCAAATCGCCTGATTTGTTCAAACTTGAGGCAACCAAATCAACATTTTGAGAACGAACCGTAATCGTCTGAGTCAAAATGAAACGAACATTGTTATCATAATTACTGCGATAAGGATTGGCGTTCAAATCGTTTGTTTCCAAACGCCCGACGGTTATTTCATCTTCTTTAAAGCCGTTTTCTTTCAAAAATGATTGAATAATTTGCGTTTGATTTGAAATTTCTTTTTGCGCCTTTGAGACATCATTTCCGGTCACGACATATCTCATTTCCCAAATTGCCAAATCAGCTTTAACGTTTTGCTCTGCCAAGCCCTTAACAACGACGGTATTTGCGCTTACTTTAGCCTTAAAATAATAATGTCCGATAAAAAAACCGCCCAAAGCCAAGCCCAGTGCAATAACAAAGGCTGCATTTGCTTTGAAATGTTTATGATGTTCTCTTCTCGGTCCGCGAGGCTCAAAATGACGCTCAAACGGACGCTTTTCATTTAAATTTTCAATTTTCGGCATATTTTTATTCTCCTTTTGATGTTACTGTCTAAATTATAATGGGCAAATTCTTTAAGTCAAGCGACCCAAAAAATTTTCAATCTTTCTTGTTAGTCTTTTTTATTTTCTTTGCTTTTGAAAAAAAATTCTTATACATTAAAATAAACTTGCATAAAGGAGAAAAACCTTGACCCTCAAAGAAAAATTATATTCGTGTTTTCAAAGCATTAAAGGCTTTTTATTTTTTTTAATCAAACGAGCACAAAATGATACGGTTTTGAGAGTGGCTTCTTCGCTGAGCTACACTTCCCTTATCGCATTGGTCCCTGTTTTAGCCATTGCTTTGGCTGTTTTTTCGGCCTTTCCGGTCTTTGCCGATGTCAGAGGCCAAATTCAAGACTTGTTTATTCAAAACTTAATGCCTGATGCCGGACAAGATATCAGTGCTTACTTTAATGATTTTATCAATGCCACCGCAAAACTAACGACAATCGGTGTTGTCGGTATTGCTTTAACGGCAATTTTGCTTCTTTCGACCATTGAAAACAGCTTTAACTTTATCTTTAAGGTCACAACGCCTCGCCGGTGGACCACAAAAATCACGCTTTATTGGACCGTCATTACCTTAGGTCCCTTACTTTTGGGAACAGGCTTATCCTTAAAAGGCATGGTCGCTTTCAATAAAATCTTCGCCTCATTGCCCGAAGCTCAAATTTGGATCGGAAAGATTTTGCCCGCAATCATCACTTGTTTGCTGCTCGTCGGCGTTTATGTCTTTATTCCGAACAAAAAAGTCAGTATTTCAAGCGCTTTTGCCGGAGCTTTAACGGCAATGTTGCTTTTCCTCATCTTAAAACAAGGCTTTGCCCTCTTTATGCTCAAAAACAACACCTATAAAACCCTATACGGCGCAATAGCTGCCATACCGTTAATGCTCGTGTGGATGTATCTTTATTGGGCTGTGGTTATCTTTGGCGCGGTTGTTACGGCAGCTTTAGATGAATATCGCGGGCTCGACAAGAGAAATCTTAAAAAAATTCTTGTAAAAACAAAGCCGAACAACAGATAATGTGAAAAATTGAAAAAAGTTCTTGCAATTAGAACAAAAATAGAACATATTAACATCAACAATAAATTTTTATTTTTAAGAAAGTGAGAAAAAATGGAAAAAGATAAAGCATTAGATGCGGCCTTAAGTCAAATTGAACGCGCTTTCGGCAAAGGTTCTATCATGCGCTTGGGGCAAAACACCAACATTGATATTGAAGCCATTTCAACCGGCTCTTTAGGGATTGATATCGCACTCGGTATCGGCGGTCTTCCGAAAGGTCGAATCGTTGAAATTTACGGACCGGAAAGCTCCGGTAAAACAACTTTGGCTTTAAGTGTTATCGCTCAAAGCCAAAAGAAAGGCGGCACCTGTGCATTTATTGATGCCGAACATGCTTTAGATCCGTCTTATGCCAAAAAAATCGGCGTAGATATTGAAAATTTGCTTATTTCACAGCCGGATGCCGGCGAACAGGCCCTTGAAATTGCCGACACATTGGTTCGCTCGGGTGCTATTGATGTTTTGGTTGTTGACTCTGTTGCCGCACTTGTTCCGAAGGCCGAGTTGGAAGGCGAAATGGGCGATTCGCACATGGGCCTTCAAGCCCGTTTGATGAGCCAGGCTTTGCGTAAACTCACATCGACAATTTCCCGCTCAAACACTTTGGTCATTTTCATCAACCAAATTCGTATGAAAATCGGCATCATGTTCGGCAATCCGGAAACAACGACCGGCGGTAATGCTTTGAAGTTCTACGCATCAGTTCGTATGGACATCCGCCGTATCGGTGCCATCAAAGACAAAGATGATGTCATCGGCAGCCAAACCCGCGTTAAAATCGTTAAAAACAAAGTGGCTCCTCCGTTTAAAACCGTTGATTTCGATATTATGTACGGAGAAGGTATTTCTAAAACAGGTGAACTCATCGATTTAGGTGTTAAAGCCGGTATCGTTGACAAAGCCGGTGCCTGGTTCTCTTATAACGGCGAAAAAATCGGTCAAGGCCGTGAAAACGCAAAAACCTTTTTAAGAGAACATCCCGATGTCGCTGATGACATTGAAAAGAAAATTCGTGCTGACGCCGGCCATTTAACAACGGAAATGATCGGCTCGGACGAACCGATGGACGAAGAATAGTCTGTTTGTTTTCCTTAAAAAAACCGTGTTTACAAACGCGGTTTTTTTCAATTTTAAAGCCTTTAAATTTGACTTGAACATTTTTTTTCGTATAATACGAACACGAAAGGGAAAAATATGTTTTTAAAAACCATTGTATGCTCCGGCATTAACGAAAAAAATGACATTGATGAAGCCGTTCGATTTTTAAAAAATTATCCGTGCGTTGAATTCGGCGTTCAATGCTCGCCTAAAAAAGCCGCCTATCAAACCCCTCGCTTTGAATGGCTGCAAGAGCTGACGGCAAAACTCAACGAACAAAAAATCAAAAATCGTATTGCCTTGCACCTAAACGAAGGTTTCGTTGTTTCTTTCTGTGAAGAAAAAATTCCATCTGAAATTGATGAGCTTTTAAAAAACGGCGATGCCATCGGTCGCTTACAGCTTAATTTCAAAATCGGACGCGAAACTTTCAACGGCAAAGTTGCCCCTGACTTTCAAAAACTCCAAAATGCCGTGTATTCCGTTTCATCTCACTCGATTATTTTATCGGCGAGCCAAACCAATTTGCCTTTCATTCAAATGGCTCACCACCGCGGTATGAAATTTGATGTTTTATTTGATGATTCCTTTGGCGAGGGTATATTGCCCGACGCTCAAAAGCCGCCTCTTTTTGAAGATGCGTTTCAAGGTTATGCCGGCGGACTTTCTCCCGAAAACATTACTCAAGAGCTTGATAAAATCGGAAAAGTTGCCAAAGGTACCGTTTTTATTGATGCCGAAGGCAAATTAAAAGAAAACGGTTCGTTTTCATTTCAAAGAGCCTCAATGTTTGTTCAAAACGCGCTGAATTGGAACAAAACGCCCGTTTTTACCAAACAAAATGAAATCATTTAATTAAAAAAACGGTCCTTTGAAAAGGACCGTTTTTCATTTGCGTCTTTTTATTTATACAGCGGACGCTTTTGATATTTTGTGTGCAACAGGTGGTGCGATTTTTCACCGCCCGGCTGTCCTAAATAATCCGTATAAAGCTGTTTAATCGATTCATTCTTATGAGACAAACGATTTTGAGCGCATTCATCTTCACAGTTCAAACCTTTTGAACGAAGTTTGCGAATTTCGTTATTAATACCCCAAGGTTTATCAAAAGCTGCGCCCATAACACGCGGCTGACCACCGCCTGCAATACAGCCTCCCGGACAAGCCATCACTTCAACAAAGTGATACGGAAGCTCCGAACCCTCAGCTTTAGCCTTGTTAATAGCTTCCATAACCGGCTCAACGTTTCCGACACCGTTCACGACAGCGATACGAACCTTTGTGCCTTTAATATCAATTTCAGCAACCTTAACGGCATCCAAACCTTCAATCGCTTTGAAATTAAGTTCGCCTAATTCTTCACTCGTGATGAAGAAATAAGCCGATCTCAAAGCTGCTGTCATCACACCGCCGGTAACACCGAAAATCGTTGCCGCACCGGAATACTCACCCAAAGGATTATCAGCTTGTTCTTCCTTCAAAGCCTTAAAGTTAATACCTGCACGCTTAATCATCTTAGCAAGCTCACGTGTTGTGATAACTTCATCAACATCTTGATATCCTGATGAACTCATCGTTTCATCACGACCGATTTCCCACTTTTTAGCCGTGCAAGGCATAACCGAAACAACTTTAACTTTAGAAACATCGACACCCGCTTTCTGTGCCCAATATGTTTTAGCTATGGCTCCGACCATTTCGTGAGGCGACTTGCAAGATGATAAGTTCGGAATATTTTCAGGATAATACTTCTCCAAGTAATCAACCCAAGCCGGACAGCAAGAAGTAAACATCGGCAAATTGTCATTTGATGTGAAGCGTTTCACAAACTCCGAAGCTTCTTCCATAATTGTTAAGTCCGCACCGAAGTTCGTATCAAATACCTTAGCAAAACCTAATCTTCGCAAAGCTGCGTAAATTTTGCCTGTCAAATTAGAGCCGAATTCAAAACCGAACTCTTCACCCAAGGCGACACGGACGGCCGGCGCAATCTGAACCACCGTCACATAATCTTTGTTTGAAAGCAAATCAAAAACTTTTGATGTATTGTCATGATCGGTAATCGCACCTGTCGGACAGTGTGCAACACATTGACCGCATTTAATACAAGGAGAATCACCGAGTTTCGTATCATTTGCACCCGTAATTTTTGTTACAAAACCACGATGCAAATAGCTCAATGCCCAAACATTCTGAACATTCTGACAAATGTTAACGCATCTGCCGCAAACAATACATTTCGACGGATCTAAAACAATCGCGCCTGTTGTATCATCTTTCGGCTCTTGCGATAGCATTTTGATAATTTCATTTTGATCAATACCCATCTCGGCCGTCATTTCCTGCAATTCGCATTGACCGCTTCTTGAACAGTTCAAACAATCATTCGGGTGGTTGCTCAAAATAAGCTTCAAAACCGTCTTTCTGATTTCCTTTAATTCGGCATCATTTGTAACAATTTCCATACCTTCTGCAACAGGTGTACAGCAAGAACGCATAATGCGCCCGCCGACTTTAACGATACACATACCGCAACCTGCCGAAGGATCAACATCAGGATGTTTGCAAAGTGTCGGAATTTCAATCTGAACTTTTCTTGCCGCATCC
The DNA here is from genome assembly GCA_002308495.1 of Alphaproteobacteria bacterium UBA1254. GTDB lineage: Bacteria > Pseudomonadota > Alphaproteobacteria > RF32 > CAG-239 > UBA1254. Next base: position 30,301 of record DBVW01000018.1, on the reverse strand, counting down.
AAAATACTTGTGCCGGCGTCGACTTCAACTTCCATATTATCAATTGTTAATTTAACCATTTTTATTTCTCCTCTGTCTTGCCGTCAAGCAATTTGTTTGTATATTCTTCTTCATAGAACTTCAAGGTCGAAAGAACCGGATTTGGCGCTGTTTGTCCCAAACCGCAGAGCGATGCTTTTTGCATAGCAAACGCAATTTGCTTTAATTGCTCCAAATCTTTCTTCTTGCCCCTGCCGCGATTAATTTTATCGAGCAGCGTCAGCATCTGCTTTCCGCCGATTCTGCATGGAGCACATTTTCCGCAAGATTCATCAACCGTAAAGTCAAGATAGAATTTTGCAAGAGCAACCATATCAGAAGAATCATCAATGACGATAAGACCGCCGGATCCCATAATCGAACCGATTTTTTTAAGTTCTTCGTAACATACCGGCATATTCATATATTTAGCCGGTATCACACCTCCCGACGGACCGCCTGACTGAACGGCTTTCAACGTTTTACCTTGAGGAACGCCGCCGCCGATTTCATTAACAATTTCATTAATTGTCGTTCCCATCGGAACTTCAATCAAACCCGAGTGCTCAACCTGACCTGTCAAAGCAAAAACTTTTGTGCCTTTTGATGTTTCCGTACCAAACGATGCAAACCAATCGGCGCCTTTAAGCAAAATCTTTGAAACATTTGCAAGTGTTTCGACGTTGTTCACACACGAAGGCTTGTCCCACAAACCTTTATTGACCGGATACGGCGGACGCGGACGAGGTGTTCCTCTTGCACCTTCGATTGAATGGATAAGCGCTGTTTCTTCACCGCAAACAAACGCACCGGCACCGAGACGAATGTCAACATTAAAGCTGAAATCCGTTCCCATAATGTTATTGCCCAGCAATCTGTTTTTCTTGCAGGCTTGAATAGCTTTTTGCAATCTTTCGACAGCAAGCGGATATTCTGCACGAACATAAAACCAACCGGCCGTAGCACCGATGGCATAAGCGGCAATCATCATACCTTCAATAACGGCATGCGGATCACCTTCCAAAATGGATCTGTCCATATAAGCACCCGGATCACCTTCGTCGCCGTTACAAATAATAAACTTTTCATCNNACAGTCGGTACTTTGGCCGCAAATTCCCATTTCATACCGGTTGAAAAACCGCCGCCGCCGCGACCGCGCAAGCCTGATTTTTTGATTTCTTCGACAACTTCCTGCGGTGTCATGGTCTTTAAAGCTTTTTCCAAAGCCAAATAACCGCCGCGTGCCATATATTCCGTAATATCTTCCGGATCAATATGTCCCGCATTTTTCAAAACAACCTTTTCTTGTTTTGTAAAGAACGGCAGATCAAGCGACAACACATATTTTTTCAAATCTTCATCAAGCGTAACTTCACCGTCAAGTCCCGGAATAACATATTTTTCCATAATGGCACGTGTAGCATCTAAATCAACACGTTTAAAGAGAATATCTTTCTTGCCTTTGATTTCAACGCGGATTAACGGTCCTTGTGCGCAAAGCCCCATACAACCTGTTGCAACAATACGAACACGCTCTTTTAAGCCTTTTTCTTCTAAAATAGAAGAAATCAAAGCAATCAAATCATCACTGCCCGAAGACTTACAGCCTGTAGAGTGGCAGCAATAAATATGCGCATCATATTTTTCAATCTCATTGAGTTTGTTTTTTGCAATTTCGTGAATATCAAATCTCTTTGCAATTTCAGCCATATCTACCATATCTTAAGCCTCCTTAAAAACTTCACGCCATTCGTTTAAGATTTCGGGCACTTTTTCAGGTGTCATACGACCGTATGTCTTGCCGTTAACGACACAAACCGGTGCCAGGCCGCAACAACCGACACAGCGCACACATTGTAAATGGAACAAATGGTCCGGCGTCGATTCGCCTTCTTTAATCTTAAGCTCGGATTTAAATTTTTCCAAAACTTTATCGTTGCCTTTCAAATAGCAGGCTGTTCCCGTGCAGACGGAAATGACGGCCTTACCCGGCGCAACAAGCTTAAAAAAGTTGTAAAACGTTAAAACTTCATAGATACGTGCAAGAGGCACATTCATCGCACTAGCCAAATCCACCGCATCTTTCCAATCAACATAACCTTTCACACCTTGAATTTCGTGCAAAGCCATAATAAGCGAGCCGCGCTTTTTGCGCCATTTATTACCAACCTCACAACCAAGGCAAGATTCGTTTTCCATGATATTCTCCTAAACAATATTTTAAATCTGCGCGCATTATAGAAAAAAAAATCCTTAATGCAACACATTTTATCACATTTTCAAGAATATTTTAGCTAGATTTTAGTGGTAAAAAGGCAAAGCCGCATTATGTGCTGAAAAATATGCAACACACTCAATAATTTTAACATATTTTCAAGAATAATTGTTTATACTTTCTTTCAAATTTTGGAAGGAAAAATCATGAACATCACACTAAAAGAAATTGCTGATATCTTAGGCTCAGACATCCCCGCAACCGATGTTAAAATCAACAATATTTCGACAGACAGCCGCACAATAGAAAAAAATGATTTATTTATTGCCGTCAAAGGCGAAAAGTTTGACGGACACAACTTCGTTAAAGACGTGTTGGATAAAGGCGCCGTTGCCGTTATTGTCGAACATATCGTAAACGATGCAAAAAAAGAAAAACAAATCGTTGTCAGTGATTGTCTTGATGCCTACGGTAAAATCGGTGCTCATATCAGAAACGGGTTTAAAGGAACCCTCATCGGTTTGACCGGATCAGCAGGAAAAACGACAACCAAAGAAGAAATTAAGTTCATTTTATCACACTTTGGCAAGGTTTATGCCACCGTCGGCAATCACAACAACTTTATCGGCGTCCCCGAAAGCCTTTGCAAACTTGATTTATCTGCCGATTTTGCCATCATCGAAATGGGCATGAGCGCTAAAGGCGAAATTTCGCGCCTGACTTCTTACGTTCAGCCTGATATTGCCTTAATTACCAATGTTTACCCGATGCATATCGAGTTTTTCCCCGATTTGGAACATATTGCCCTTGCCAAAGCCGAAATTTTCGAAGGTCTTAAAAAAGGCGGTCCCGCCGTTATTAATGCTGACACAAACTTTGCCGATGTTTTAATGAAAAAAGCCAAAGAAAAAACGGATAAAATCTTCCTGTTCGGCAAAAACAATCAACCGAAAGCCTCTTTTGAGCTCCAAGACGAAGGTGAAAACCATTATTATAATGCTTGGGCAACCTTAAAAATTGTTGAGGCTTTAGGATTAAACGTTCAAAAAGCCGCCTCATATATCAAAGATTTCGGCGCTTTGGACGGCAGAGGCAAAAAACACACCTTAAAACTTGAAAAAGGCGGCACCTATACCTTAATTGATGACAGCTATTCCGGTCAGCCGGAGGCTATGAAACTTGCCATCACGGCGCTTGATAAAATGCCTGCAAAGAAAAGAAAAATCGCCGTTTTAGGAAAAATGGCGGAGCTTGGCGAACACTCAAAAGAAAAACACATTGAAATCGGCAAACACCTGTCCAAAACAAATATTGATATTGTCATCGGTGTTTGCCCCGAAATGAAAGATATGTTACGCGAGCTTCCCTCTCATATCAAACAATATTATTTTGACAGCAAAGACGGACTTGATGAATTTTTATTAAAAGAGCTCTTGCAAAATGAAGATATTTTGCTTATAAAGGGAGCAAGATATTCTAGCATGCTCTATCAAATAACCGAAGAGCTGATTAAAAAAGGAAGTTAAAACATGAAATGCCCCTTTTGCGGCTTTGACGACACAATCGTTAAAGATTCGCGTAACAGTGATGATGACACTTGCGTTCGCCGTCGGCGTGAATGCCCGGAATGCGGCTCAAGGTTTACAACTTTTGAGCGTGTTCAGTTGCGTGAATTAACCGTTGTTAAAAAAAATGGTGAACACGTTCCGTTTGACCGCGAAAAACTTTATCGGTCCATCTCAATTGCGGTCAGCAAACGTCCTGTTTCGCCCGAAAGATTGGACAAGGTCGTCAATTCTATTATCCGCCGTTTTGAAAGCTCCGGCGAAACCGAAATCACCACAAAAGAAATCGGTCAGGCCGTTATGGAAAGCCTGTCTCGCCTTGACAACATTGCCTATATTCGCTTTGCTTCCGTTTATAAAGACTTTAAAGAAGTCAAAGATTTTGAAGAATTTGTAAAAACGATTGATGAACTGGTCAAACCGGTTATTGAAAATAAGGATGAAAAAAAATGACAAAGTTTGTATCTCAAAAAATCCGTCAAAAGTCAGGCGCCCGTTTAGCTGCTGTTCAAGCCGTCTATATGGCTCATTTCGGCGAACTTCCGATTGATGAAGTTATTCAAGATTTTGTTCAGGGCAAAATCGGACGTTATGTCATTGAAGAAGAAGGCGTGAATAATACCGAGCAAATGGTTGAAATCAGCCCGATAGACACGGTTTATTTTGAAAACTTGGTCAGAGGCGTTCATTCAAAAAAAGAAAGTCTTGAAAAATCCTTAAACCTGTATTTAAACGAAAAGTGGGACTTTGATAAAATGAACGGCACCATGCAGGCCTTGCTTCTGTGCGCCGTTTATGAACTCACAAACACCATGGATGTTGACACAAAGGTTCTTATTCAAGAATATGTTGATTTGGCCTATGCTTTCTTTTCTAAGAACGAACCTAAAATGATTAACGCGCTTTTAGATCAAATTGCACATGCTTTGAGGAAATAGCTCATGAGTCTTTTACCCTTATATGAATATCCCGATCCGATTTTGCGCCAAAAAACCGAAAAAGTCATAAAGTTTGATGACGAGCTCCGCACATTTTTAGACGACATGCTTGAAACAATGTATGCCGACCACGGTGCCGGTTTAGCCGCCCCTCAAGTCGGCGTTTCCAAGCGCATGATTGTCATTGATGCCGAACAGGAAGATGACGAAAACGGCAATCATAAAAAAGGCAACCCGATATGTTTGGTCAACCCTGAAATCGTCTATAAATCTCAAGAAACGATTTTCTTCTGCGAGGGTTGCTTATCTTTGCCGAACTTAAGAGCCGACGTTGAGCGTCATCAAAAAATTAAAGTTCGCTATCAAGATAAAAACGGCGTTGAAAAAGAAATTGAAGCCGAAGATTATTTAGCTGTCGTTCTTCAACACGAAATAGACCATTTGGACGGCATTTTATATATTGATCATCTGAGCCGGCTTAAACGCAATATGCTCTTAAAAAAGCTTGAAAAGAACAGAGCCGAACAAAAAGAATAAAAAAAGAGCGCAACCGCGCTCTTTTTTAGTTTATCTGTATCTTAATCTGACCTTATTAACGGCCCCTTCTTTTGTTACTTCCGTTGCCTCTTTAACGCTGTAGATTAAACGTCCGCGCGGTCTGTCCAAACCGTTGTGGCTTTGGTTTGAGTTATTGTTCGGCGATGAAATATTAAAGTATTGACCCAGCCCGCTTTCGGCAAGTGTTGCCGCCGGCACGAACCCATATAAATCCATATACATTTCTTCAAGAGAATTATATGTCGTTCCTTCATCCCAGTCGTCCCATGTCAGCGTAACGGTTCCGTCATCATTATACGTAACCGTTTTGCCGTTACAACCGATTCCGATCTCTTCATTGTTTTCCGCAAAAGCCCCTGCCGAAATAAAAGTCGCTGTCAGGAAAGCTATTAAAAAAGTTTTTATCTTCATTGTCTTATCCTCCTATCTTAATTCGTAACACCATGTTGAACCCATTCTGACAACTCTTCCTTGTTCATCGCGGATAAACATATTATCGCCCCCCGCACCGATCAAATTACCGTCTTTATCATAAGAAACCGTATTTCCTACATCCGCCATATAAAACGAACGGACAGTCGGCGTATTATTGGCAATATCTTCCGAATTCTCATAATATTCGTCCATACGAATATTTTCTTCAGCATTATATTGCCTTGCCCATTTGCTATCCGGCGCGTTGTTGGCAACAGATTCTGCCGAAAGCCATTCCGTGCGTGAAGTCTGATTGCCGTTTTCATCGTATGTTGCCGCATATTTATAATCCGGTGCATTGTTGGCAACAGACTCAGCTGAACCATAATTCGTATACAAAGTCTGATTGCCGTTTGCATCATATTCTATTTCTTCTTTATAATCCGGTGCATTGTTAGCAACAGATTCCGGCGAAGCATAATTCGTATACGAAGTTTGACGCCCGTTTGCATCATAAGTAAACAGACGCTTTTCATCCGGCGCATCGTTTGCGACTGCTTCGGCAGAATTCCAGTATGTATACGAAGTATAATGTCCGGCATCGTCATAACCGTATGCCACTTTGCTATCCGGCGCATCGTTTGCCACAGCTTCCGGCGTGCTCCATTGAGTGGTTTGTGTCGTATGTCCGTTTTCGTCATAACGATTTTCCGTTTTTGCATCCGGCGTATTGCTTGCAATAGATTCTACACTGGTATATTTAGTTATCGTTTGCGTTCCATCAGCATCGTATGAATAATCGCTTTTCCGTGTCAGCGTTTTTGTTGTGTCGTAATAAACATACGAGCTTGTCCGACCTTGTGAATCGTAATAATATGTGTAGTAGTGGCCATCTGTATAGGTACACGTATAACGCGTTTTTTTACCGTTGTATAGATATGTTGTGCAACCTGCGAAAGCCTCGCCTGCAAATAAAACCAAAGCTCCGGCTAAAACTAAAATCTTCTTGCTCATTTTTGCCTCCCTTTATACCCAATCGCTAGACGCTCGGGAATGTTCCAAAACAAACTACCCCTATGTTAAAATAGTACCCTAAATTTATCAAAAAGTCAAGAAAAACCGGCTATTACTTTAGTCATAGAAAGCTATTTTTTACCTTGTATAAGACTGACGAAAAGGCGTTATATTTAAACCTTTTGGTTGAAATTTTTGATAGAATCTCTTAATTGTCGCCAAAACATTCTGATCCATATATTTGACAGCCATTTTTTGAATATCTGAAGGTACACCCCACCTGATTTCAGCCAGTCCGCCCGCCATACAAGCCAATGTGTCGCTGTCTCCGCCAAGCGAAACAGCCCCGCGAACGGCATCTTCATAAGAATTTGCATCAAGGGCCGCAATAATCGCCTGAGGCATGGAATTTTTGCAAGAACAATAAAATTTATTATAATTCGGACGTATTTCATCAAGCGATTGAAATAAATCATAACCATATTTATGGCTGATATAATTTTTAATTGTTTGGGGCTTGACATGTTTTTTGAGCAAAAATCCTGTTTCAATATAAGCATGAACGGCATTTAAGCTCTCTTCATGATTGTGCGTGATTATTGTAAGTTCAGTTGCCTTTTCCAATGCCTCCTCCTCACTTTGACAAGCCCAAAACAATGGACTTAAACGCATCACACAACCATTCGTTCTTGCGCCATACGGCTTTTGTGTTTCAAGCCATGTCGTAAACCCTTTTCCGTATGCGCCGACTTTGCCGTCCTCGTATGTTCGCTCCTGATAGAGCTTTCCCCACTTTAAGAGCATCTCTTCGGGCTTTTTATCTGAAAGAAGCCATTCCGCCGTTGCACATGTTAAAACGGTGTCATCTGTAAAACAACACCTTTCGGAAAACAAAAAAAAGTCCTTTGTTTTGATGTTATGAAACTCGTAAGGCGAGCCTATAATGTCTCCGACAATAGCACCGAGCATCTACTCATACCTTAACGCATTAATCGGATTAAGAAGCGATGCTTTATAGGCAGGATAAAACCCGAAAAACAGCCCTACAAGACCGGCAAATGAAAACGGCAACAAAATATAAAATACCGAAACAACCGCCTTAAAACTGCTGAAAAATGATACAAGCCCGGCTCCTAAAAGCCCGAATGCAACCCCGATTAATCCGCCGATTAACGACAAAACCAAAGCCTCTGTTAAAAATTGCAACCTGATATCCCAGCTTTTTGCCCCGATTGCCATTCTGATACCGATTTCACGCGTACGTTCGGTTACCGAAACAAGCATAATGTTCATAATGCCGATACCGCCGACAAGAAGCGAAATAGAAGCGATTGAACCGAGCAAAATAGTCAAAACCTGAGTTGATGTTTCCATCATCTCCATCATTTGCGTCAAATTCATAATCACAAAATCATCATCTTTGTTTGCACCTAAATTGTGTCGTTGTCTGAGCAAGGCCCGAATAGCATCTTGCGTGCTGTATGTATCTTCAGCCGTTTTTGCCTGAAGCATAATCATATTAACCATATCAGGAAACGAAATGCCGGTAACTTTTTTTTGTGCTGTTGAAAGCGGAATATATACCACATCGTCCTGGTCCATCCCCGGTCCGCTTTGACCGCGCTCGGTCGTAACACCGATAACCGTAAACGGAATGCCCTTAACGCGAATGGTCTTGCCCAAGGGATCGACATCTCCGAACAGCTCTTTGACAACCGTTGTGCCTAAAATGGCAACTTTTCCGGCATTTTTAATATCTGTTTGGCTAAAATAGCGCCCGTAAGCTAAACTCCAATCTTTAATTTGAAAAAAGCGGTTATCCGTTCCCGTAATTGAGGTTGACCAGTTCGCGTTTCCGTAGACAATCTGCCCTGCATCATTCAAAACAGGCGCCGCCAAAGATATTCCCTCTATTTTTTCTTCTATGGCGTTTCCGTCGCCCGCTTTCATTGTCGGCTGCGAGCCGCGTCCCATACGCTGACCACCGGAAGTAGATGTTCCCGATCTGATCATCACAAGGTTTGTTCCCATGCTTTTCATTTCGTTTTGAATGGTGATTTGTGCCCCGTTTCCGATGGCAAGCATAATAATCACCGCCGCCACACCGATAATAATGCCCAAACTCGTTAAAATTGAACGCATTTTGTTGGCTTTAATCGCACGGATGGCAATAGAAAAAGTCGTTGAAGCATCTATCATTGCTTTTTCCTTTCGTCCGAATGAATTTCACCATCCACAATTTTAATAATCCGCTTGGCATAACGGGCAATATCTTCTTCGTGCGTAACCAAAATAATCGTGCGCTTCATCTTTTCGTTAAGCTCCGTAAAAAGCTGCATAATCTCTATACTCATCTTGGTATCTAAATTACCGGTCGGTTCGTCGGCAAAAATAATCGGCGCATCATTGACTATCGCACGCGCGATGGCCACACGTTGCTGTTGACCTCCTGAAAGCTGATTTGGCATATGCCCCATCCGATCCTCTAAACCGACAGCTTTTAGAGCCTTTTCAGCGCGTTCTTGACGAACCGCTTGAGCAATATTGCTGTAAACCATCGGAAGTTCGACATTTTCGAGTGCGGTTGTGCGTGAAAGCAAGTTAAATCCCTGAAAAACGAAACCGATTTTTTGATTCCTAATTTGAGCAAGCTCATCAGGCAACAGATTTTGAACAGGTTTTCCTTCAAGCAAATAGGAACCGCTTGAAGGACTGTCAAGGCAGCCTAAAATGTTCATCAATGTCGATTTTCCGGAGCCGGAGGGGCCCATAATTGCCACAAACTCCCCCTGCTCGATTTTTAAGGTAATCCCTTTTAAAATCTCCAAATCGAAACCGTCAAGCGGATATGACTTATGAATATCGTTTAATTCAATCAAAGCCATTTGTTTACTCCTAGCGAGGCATTCTCAAACGAGCGGCCTGACCTTTATTTGCTCCTTTTTTAGAAACAATTACCTTATCACCGACTTTAACCGCATCAGAAATAATTTCCGTATTATTGTCATCGGAAATCCCCTCCTTAATGGCGATTCGTGTAGGCTTTCCGCTCTTCAAAACCCAAATACCTTTTTCCTGATAACGTTTATTTTCATCCATATAAAAACGCAACGCCGCATTCGGAACCAAAAGCGTATTTTCTTTTTCTGCCGTAATAATTTCAACATTCGCCGTCATACCGGGTTTGAGCTTTAGCTCGGAATTATCAATACCGATAATCACACTGTAGGTAACAACGTTTGAAGTTGTAATAGCTTCATTTCTGACTTGTTTGACAACACCTTTAAAAGTATCGTTCGGAAAACTGTCCACGTTAAAGTGAACGACTTGTCCTTCTTTAACTTTAGAAATATCCGCCTCAACGACAGAAGCTTCAATTTCCATTTTTGTTAAATCCTCCGCAACCGAAAACAGCTCCGGCGTTGAAAAACTTGCCGCAACTGTCTGTCCGACCTCAACAGACTTTGAAATAACAATACCGTTAACAGGTGAAGTAATTTTTGTATATTTCAATTCCGTTTCGGCCGATTTGAGAGCCGCTTCGGCCTGTTTAACCTGAGCTTTTTGAAGCGCAAGCTGTGCAACGGCATTATCATAATTGCGCTGCGCCGATTCAAGCTCCTTTTCCGTTGAATACTTAGAATCTTTCAATTTTTTAATACGTTTAAGCGTTTTTTCATAATAAACAATATCATTTTCCTGAACCTGAACCTGAGCTTTGGCAATCTCCAAAGCCGCCTCGCGCTGAGCCACGGATGCCTCAAAAACATCAGGATCAATAAGCGCCAAAAGTTCGCCTTCCGTCACTTCGCTGTTATAGTCGACGTAAATCTCCTTGATTGTTCCCGAAACCTGTGTTCCGATTGTTACCGTCGAGATCGGATTAATAATGCCCGACGCGGTTACCATCTGCTTAATATGTCCGTTTTCAACCTTAGCCGTAACAAGCTCTTCCTTAAAACTTTTTCTTTTCGTAAAATACAGAGTTACAAGAACAGCAAGAACGGCAAAAACAAGCCATTTGATATACTTTTTCATTTTTTTCCTCATTAAAAATCAACGCATAAACATATAAACGAAAATAATTCGAAAACTGTTCATATTCCACTCTTTTTTTGCAAATATACAATTTTTTTCAGCCTCAGAACGAAGAAAAACTTGACATAATTTTTTTATTGTCTAATATGAAGCTCCTAAAAGAATTTTTGTTTTATCTATATTTTTTATATAATTATGGTTTACACGTGTATTAGACGCAAAGAAGACATCGAAAAAGCATGTCAGTTCCTGTTCAAAGGTTTTGACGGAAGTTATACCTTAATCGGCGAACCGAAAATCGGTTATGTAACCTACCTTGAATCTCCGGAATATCCGGCATGGAAATGGCCCGTCAGATTAACCGAAAGAGACGGCTCGACAAGCGAAATGATCCTCGTTTTTGATGAGCAGCAGCAAAACCTGTTTCTCAGAACAAAGAAAGACAGAGCGCTTTCCGTCCTGTTCCGTCCCTGTAAGAAAAAGGTACTTGAACACGGAAGCTACAGGTGGCAAATCGGCAATGATGCCAAAGGAATGTTTGTTAAAAGTTATTACGATTCTCTGTTCATCGACACCAAAAAGCAAGCAATCGGCGAGGTGTTGATGACTTATGACGAACTGACGATTGACGACATTTTAGACGTCCGGCTTAAAGTAACCCCGTCTCAAAGATTAGTATGGGCTATCTACTTACAGGAAAGCATCCTTTTGGTTAACACCATGCGTTCTATCTCCGATGAAACGGGAATCTCTGAAGAAACCTCAGATGACATGCTCACGACGCCTCGAATCGACGAGGACTACCTGTTCTTTGATATTCAAAAAGAAGGCTTCTCTTCTGTAAGCGGGCTTTTGGCGGCCCGTATCAATGAAAAGGCTTTTCGTCCTGTGCCGCTTTCCAAGGCAAATTTGAATCTGCGTTGATAAAAGGAGCTCTTCGGAGCTCCTTTTGAGTTTTAAAATCTGAAATCGCGTTTGCCCTGATCAATTTCGGTTAAATATTTTTGTGTCAGCTCTTTGACTTTATCGCTCTTAATTCGGTTAATTTCCCGTGCAATCAAGGCATCGCCCTCTCTTTTTGTTTCAGGCGATGCATAATCGACCAAAAACTCTTTTAATGTAAGCAAAGCATTGGGATGACAACAGTTCAAAATTTGCATTTTTTTGCATAAATCCATAAATCTGTCGCCTGTTCGTCCGGCACGATAGCAAGCCGTGCAAAAACTCGGAATATAGTTCATCTGCATAAGCCAACGCACAACTTCATCCAGCGTGCGCTGATCGCTCACATCAAATTGCTCGCTGTCATGTTCGCGCTCTTTTTGGTCATATCCGCCGACAGACGTGCGTGACGCTCCTGAAATTTGAGAAATACCGTAATGAATGACGCGTTCGCGGCAAGCTTGACTCTCACGAGTCGAAATAATCATCCCCGTATATGGTGTTGAAATACGCGTACAGGCAATAATTTTTGCAAAAACATCATCGTCAATCCCATGCAAAAAAGCATTCGGATCAATATCTGCCGCATGTTTAAGCCGTGGAAAAGAAATGGTATGCGGACCGACCCCGAATCTTGCCTCCAAATGCTCGGCATGCATCAAAAGTCCTGCAAATTCATAAGGATACGATTCCAAGCCGAACAAAACGCCCAAGCCGACATCATCAATGCCGCCCTCCATCGCTCTGTCCATTGCTTCGGTGTGATAGGCGTAATTGTGTTTCGGGCCTGTCGGATGCAAAAATTCATAAGATTCTTTGTTGTATGTTTCTTGAAACAGAATATACGTACCGATACCGGCATCTGCTAATTTTCGATAATTTTCAACCGTCGTGGCCGCAATATTGACATTAACTCTGCGGATAGATCCGTTTTTGTGCTTAACCGAATAAATTGTTTTAATACATTCCAAAATATATTCTATCGGATTATTGACTGGATCTTCTCCCGCTTCTATCGCCAAACGTTTATGCCCCATATCTTGCAACGCAATCACTTCTTTTTTAACTTCTTCTTGAGTGAGTTTTTTTCGCGGCATTAATTTGTTTTTTGCGTGATATGGACAATAAGTGCATCCGTTGACGCAATAGTTTGAAAGATAAAGCGGAGCAAAAAGCACAATACGGTTACCGTAAAAATCCTTTTTAAATTGTTCGGCAAGCGAAAAAATCTCATCATTTTTTTCTTTGATATCACAAGCGAGCAAAACGGAAGCCTCTCGGTGATTTAACCCCTTCCGAAGCTTGGCTTTTTCTAAAATTTCATCAATCAATTTAATGTTTGATTTGTTTTTATCGGCATAATCAAGAGTTGAAACTATTTCCTCATGGCAAATAAACTCTTCAGCCTTTGATGACTTTGGATTATACATAAATGTTCCTTTCTTTTGGGTCAGAAAAAACTTCCCCGTCAGTTAAAATCAAAATTTTTAAAAATCAGAGTAAACCGTTTTGGCAGACACGTCTTTTAACGCACCGATTTTACCGGAAAGAGCTGCAATTTTATCTTGAGGCGCATCAACCGCAATCGAAATAATATTCACCCCTTTGGATTTATAAGGCAAGCCCATGCGCCCGATAATATATTCGCCGTATTCATGCAAAATTTCATTAATTGTAGCGCTTGCCTGACGATTTTGAACCAAAATGGCAATAATTGCAACACGTGTTCCCATATCTGAATACTCCTTTGTCACAGATTTATAATGTCTGATTTTAAATGTCAAGTATTGTCACTTTTTTTTAACACTAAACCTCTTGCACAAAGCCCTTTTTTCTGATATAATAAACCTATATTCGTTTCAGAGTATTTGGGGAGAAAAAACATGTCCAAAGATAATGAAAAAGAATACAACTATGCGGTATATGCAGGCTGGCAGATTCAGCACTTAAACGATGAATTTCAGCGTTTAAAACCTTCTCAATTTAGTTCAGAAGATGATTACAGAGCCGCATTAATTGATCAATACAGAAATCTCCGTCAAAAAGAATATGAAATAACCGCCTACAATGTCGGGCTTGAAATGTATAGAGATTCGGAAGCCGTCATTCGATATACGCATGATAAAAAAGCGATGAACACACACATTTGGAACGGTCTTCAAGAAATTCCGGAAAGCGTTGTCCCTGCAGACAGCGTTGCTCGCCGGACACCGGAACATGTCATGTATCAATATACCAATTCAGGCAAACAAGACCTACATTGTTGTGCCATAACCGGTTCAACTGTGGTTCAAGCAATTTGCGACAAAATGGATTGCAGAGATGATGCCAACATTGTCCAATTTGACGGAACACCGGGCAAAATTGTTCCTTCTCATACGTCTTTCCATCATCGTCATACGGGAGCAGGTGGTTTCATGAGCGATCCAAACGCAAAAGGCTACACTGGTAAAGGAAAACTAGGCGAGTTAATTCAAGAAGGGAAAATCGGTCCCGGAGACAGAATCGCATCATCAAACGGTGCCGATGCCACAAACACCACCACCGGCATGCATGAAAGAACTGTTATTGCCGTTGAAAAAGACGCAAACGGCAAAATAATCGGCTACACTTTACAAGCTAACAACTCGGTAGAGCTCAGTTTTCATAGAATACCCGGCGACAAAATGAACAATACCCAGGTTCTATATGCCAGCACAAGCGTTTGGATGAAAGATCAAATTGACCAAGAATGTTTGGATCTTGAACATTGTTCGACTCAAGAGATACAAGAGCAAATTGATGCTCATAGAGAAAAAACGGCCGAAATTATTCGCGATACGGTTGAAAATAAAGAAAGAAGTTTATTAGAGGGAAATGTAAATCCCCAATTTTCAGAAAAATACGAAAAAGATTATAATGTTGCTCAGCTAAGAATGCGTGAAGAACAAGCAAGCCTGCGTTTGAGTATAAGACAACAAGTCTCTCAACTGGATTTATTAAAAAAAGGTGCTTTGGTTCAATCTCCTCAGGATATACACGTGCTTTCGATTCTTCAGACTCAGGAAGACAATTCTTACGAAACCGCAAAAGAAGAAACATCTCAAACCGTCGATACACCTGAGGCGAAAGAAGAACCGCAAAAAACGGACGCTGAAAAGCTTATGGCATTAAGAGGGCTTGCAAAAGAAGACAATATTTCAAAACCGACTTCAAAAGATTCGCTCTACACATATAATCAAATTAACAACTTGCGAAGATCCGGCTATGATCGTTCTTAAAAAAACACCTCCTCAAGAAACATCCTCAAAAAAACACCGCATCAAAGCGGTGTTTTCTTATTTTTCATATAAAGAAGTTTTATTCCCGTTCACGCTGATTGTTGAGGATTTTGGTCTCTTCCGCACGACCCTTCTTCTCTTCTGCCAAGCGCAAAGCAGCAACCTGCTCCTTTAACATTTTCATATTCAACAAAGCCGCCTTCTTATTAAAGGCTTCAGCCTTATCTTGACGAATCGTGTTTGCCATGGCCTTTCTCCCCTAACAACATCCATTTTCTATGACTTAATATACCATATTTTAAAATATGTGTCAATAAAAAACGAACACTGCCTATTTTCCTAGGCAACCTTGCGTTTCCTTGGCATAATGAACATAACAACGATAATATTCATCTAACTTTTGAGAAACGAGCGCATTAACCGTTCCCTTCGGATAACGCCCTTTCCGTCCTGCTTTACCGGCCTTAACACCGGTTAAAAGCTCAATACCGTCATCAACCGTATCTATTGCCCACACATTGAACATATTTTCCTCAACTGCCTTCAAAATCTCTTCTTTAAGCATTAAACTTGAAATATTCGTTCTCGGAATGATAACGCCTTGTTCGCCTGTTAAACCGTTATGTTTGCAAACTTCGAAAAAGCCCTCAATTTTCTCATTAACACCGCCGATCGGCTGAATTTCGCCGAATTGGTTAATCGAACCCGTAACGGCAATGCTTTGCTTAATAGGCAATTCAGCAATCGCCGACAACAGACAATAATATTCGGTCGAAGACGCACTATCCCCGTCAACACCGCCATACGACTGTTCAAAAACAATTGAAGCCGAAAGCGAAAGCGGTTTCCATTTAGCAAAACGATTCGACAATAAAGATTGCAAAATCAGAACACCTTTTGTATGTATCGGACCGCTCATTTCAATTTCGCGCTCAATATCAACAAATTCGCCTTTGCCCATTCTGACTTGAGCCGTAATACGAGCCGGCTTGCCGAAAGTATTACGCGAAAAATTGTAAACGACCAATCCGTTAATTTGCCCCACCCTTTGACCTTTTACATCCATCAAAATGGTGCCTTTATCAATCTGTTCAAGCATTGCTTCATTAACACGGTCACTGCGATAAATCTGAGCTTCAATAGCCTGCGTAATATGGTTTTTACCGATTTGTTTTGCTCCTGTCTTACTTGCCCAATAATCGGCTTCCCTCAATAAATCGCCGATTGAAGAAACGTGAGCTGTCAGCTTTTCGCTGTCATCGGCCAAACGAGAAGCATATTCTATCAACTTAGCAACAGCTTGCTTATTGAGTGAGCGCAACTTTTTCTTTTTAGAAAGCGAACCGATTAACTTTGCATATTCAGCCTCGCTTTCCGGTGTGCGATTAAGAGTCGTTCCGAAATCCGCCTCAACCTTAAAATAATCCTTAAAATCAGGATCACGTTCCGAAAGCAGCTCATAAAGTTCCTCATCACCGGTCAAAATCACTTTCACATCAAGAGGAATCGGCTCCGGATCAAGTGAAATTGTCGTAAACGTCGTATCATCGGTCGGCGCCTCAATTTTAATTGTTTTTGAAGCCAAAGCACGTTTTAACGAATCCCACGCAAACGGCTGCAATAAAAGCTTACGTGCATCAATCAGTATAAAACCGCCGTTAGCTTTGTGAAGCGCCCCGGCTTTAATAAGCGTAAAGTCGGTCAACAAAGCACCATACTGCTGAATACGTTCAACTTTACCGACCAAATTTCCCTGCGTCGGATGATCGAGCAAAACAATCGGCGCTCCGGCCTCAGGTGTATTCTTAACAATAACGTTGACCTTAAATTTTGCAAATTTATCTTCCTCACTTTTATTCATACGGTTCAAAAGCGCCGTTAACGGATCTTCTTCTGCCCCGTTAACATTCGTTTGAGACGCTCCCGGCAAAAAGTCATCAATATTATCCAAAATATGTTTCAAAACAGATTTTAAAAAATCCGTCGCCGCTTTGTTCTTTTTATATTTCTGCCGCAAGGTTTCAATCGGTTCCGAAATAATATTCTTAATAAATTTTTCGCGTAAACGTTCTGTCTCTTCGCGTTGTCTTTCTTCCCATTTAGACAGATCCTGCGCCGAATTTTCAATTTCGGCCTGCATAGCATTCAAATCATTCGTAATTTTTTCTTTTTCGGCCTGCGAAAGTGCCTCGAAAGCTTCAGGGTTAAGAACTTCTCCATCTTTAACCGGCGCAACGACCAACCCGACCGGCATCTGCAGAAGTGAAACACTCTTTCCCTTTGCTTTCTTTTGCAAGAATTTGATATAGCCCTCTTTTTTGCTTTTATATTTCTGCTGAACAATACTCAATGCCGCTTTATACTCTTCACTTTCCAAAATTGAAGAAATCGAAGCGCTTAAATCAATCATCAAATCATCAACGTCTTTTGCAAAAGCCGAACCCTCACCCGCCGGAAAACTGATGGCGACAGGTTTATACGGCTCTTCAAAATTATATACGTAAGCCCAATCTTTAGGCGTCGGACGGAATGCCGCTTCTTTTTCCAAAATACGTTGAACCAAACTCATCTTACCCGTTCCTTCCGGACCGAAGCAAAACAAATTATATCCCTTAGATTTAATATTAATTCCAAGCTCAACAGCACTGATGGCACGTTCTTGACCTAAAGAAGAAAGGCGTTCTTCAAGCTCAATCGTTGAATTAAAATCAAATTTTGAGGCATCGCATTTTTTATAAAGTTCAGAAACAGACAATTTTGTGATAGACATATCAATTTAATCCTTTGCTTTTTAAATTTTTCCTATATAATACGAACAAAATAACTAATTTAGTGTAAACGTTTCATGAAATATTTAATTTATCTTTTATTTTTTTTAATTGCCGCAGCTCCTGTTTTCTTTTGGATAGTTTCGCAAAAAAACTTAAACAAAAAATTTTTGCGCAATATTTTCATTCAAAAATTAGAAAGCGCCCCCCCTTCGTATGAACACATCAGCCTGTTTTCAAGTTCAATCATCGATTTATTGGTCGATTTTATTTTACAAAAGCCGCAAAAAGTCCGAAAACAGATTTTGTCCGAGCTTGAAAAAAACAAATATAATACATTGATAAAAAAAATAAAACGCAGTGAACCCTTATTAACAGACTTGTTTCAAAAGCTTTTCACCGGTAAAACAAAGAACATTTCAAACGCCTTCGGAAAAACGACATGTTCGGCTTTTACCCGCTGTATTTTCCTTGAAAGCACACACCAATACCCGAAATTAGACGATGCCCTTAAAAGCATCCCGAATTGGAAATTAAATAAAAAACAAAAAGCGTTCAAAGAAATTTTTCAAGCACGCTGTTTGCTGACAAAAACAGACTTAAAAAAAGCCTCAAAAACGCTTATGGCAAGCATGAAAACACTCCGAAAAAACGCTTTGACCGACGAGCTTGCGTATGCCTATTTTTTGCTTGGTGAAATTTACCGAATAACCGGCAAATACGATATCGCACGCATGATGTTTGAAATATCTGCCGGTATATATAAAAAACTGCAACATCCTTACGGTCAAAACTTCATAACGGCAATCAAAGGTCTGAACGCCTTAGGGCAAAAAAACTTCGATGAAGCAAATTCCTTTTTTCAACAAGCTTTAAGCGCCCATAAAAAAAACAACGATGCGCTTCATGAAGCTGAAATTTTAAACCAGCAGGCATTGCTTTGCAATCTTCAAAACGCTCCGCTAAAAGCGGCAAAACTTGCTCAAAGAGCTCTAAAAAAACATAAAGATTTAAAAAACAGAGCCGGCATGGGGTTCAGCTATGAGCAATTGGCGATTTCAAAATACAAATCTTCGGAATTTTTAGCCGCAGAAAGATATGCTCTCAACGCAAAAAATGCATATATAAAAGAAAACAACAAAAACGCATACGCAGAATCTTTGGCTTTGCTGACCCGTATTTATACACAAACAAAAGATTCTCAAAAATTCAAAAAAACGCAAAATCTATTGAAAAATCTGCAAAAACAGAACCCGTCTTATTTTTTGCTTGAAAATTTACAAAATTTGGCGCAAGATAGTAAGTGTTCAGACTAAAAAAAGTAATATATTTTTAATTATTTTAAAATAGACTTTGAAAAGTCTTGCACTTGATAGGAAACGAACTTTGCTAAAGTATATTATATCATTTTGGGCGTTAACCCGCTTTAGCGTAGCCATTAGCCAAAATTTAAATGGAATGGCAACTTTTTTTCAGCATTATTTTGCCGGCACAAATAATTTGAGAATTGTCTCAATCATTCTGCTTTTACTTGCATTTATCCTTTTTTTATTCTTAATCGTCATTTTATATATTAAATCGCTTTTGTCTTTTATCAAAGAAAGCGAAGACACATTGGCAGGAAAAGGTGCTTTGGTTAAGAAAAAAGCCAGCGTACAGGATCAGGAACTTGAAAAAGAGCTTGAAAAAGAATTTGAGCGCGATATGGAAACTTCAAAAAATCAGCGAGAAGCATTGCACCGAAAACAAGCAAAAGAACAACTTGCAGATTTAGCCGCCGCAAAAGAACTCCAAAAAAAGAAAAAAATTGCATTAAAAGAAAAGCAGGATGCCCAAGGGACTATTCCTTTTCCCTCTCCTGTCGAAATTCCGGGCTTCAGAGGCAATGCAACCCTAAAAGAATTTGATTGGAAAACCGGTCGACAGGGCGAACTTGATGAGCTTGCCGCAGGAATCGGACAAATGGAGCCTCAATACCCCTCTCGTCCATTGATTGACACGACAGGTTTAATTATCAATATGCTCGGACGAAATATTGATGCCGGAAAAATCGCTCAAACCGTTAAAAACAGATGTCGCGAAAAAGCATCTGAAGAAGAAATCATCCAAACGATTGATTCTATACAAAACTTTATTTCTCTTGCCAACAATGGAAAATTTGATACTCTGGAAAATCGCGATATATTGCCTTCTCCCGACGATGCCCTGATGGCACTTTCCCGCGGCGATACCGGACCAACTTTGTCTCTTATGGAATCATTGATTAATACTTTTGTTGACAAAGGTGCGCAAACAACCAATCCTCAAAAAAGAGACATCATCTTTTTAGAAGCTTCAAATTATGCTTGCATTTTCGGCTCAATTGCCCAAATAGACGGCGATACCGAACTTTCAACATCCGCTTTTGAACTGGCTTTGGAATTATCTCCGAAAAACGCTAATGCATGGAGCCGTGTTGCCGATTCATATCAGCAATCCAAAACAGACAGCAAAGCTGTTTGGGCTTATCAAAACGTATTAAATTATGCGGACACAAACTTATATCCGCACCAAATCGCCAATGCCAATCAAAAACTCGCAAAATACTATGAAAGCCAAGGCGACAGACAAAAAGCCGCTTCTCTGTATAACTTGAGTAACAATTATTACAACACCATCGGCATTAACACCCGCCTGACGAATAAAGAGCTTGACATTATTCATATCATTGAAGCAAAACAAGAAGAAAACATGCCTGATACAATTCAAAAGCTGCTCAATCTTTCAAAACAAAAAAGGCGCGGATATCTTTAGAAAAAAACCTCGCTTTTAAGCGAGGTTTTCTTTTGGCTCCGACTGTCCGGTTCGAACGGACGACCGATCGGTTAACAGCCGATTGCTCTACCGCTGAGCTAAGTCGGAATACTCTGGAGGCCGGTACCGGAATTGAACCGATATAAAAGGATTTGCAGTCCTCTGCATAAGCCATTCTGCCAACCGGCCAACATGGTACCTTAACGGTAACTCTCATATATACAAATATTTTTCCGTCCGTCAACACTTTTTTTTATTTTTTTGCATTTTTTTTGAACAAATAACAAAAAAAACTTTTATTTAAGCATTATTTATTGTTAATTAAGAAAAAGAAGAAAGGATCAAAATATGAAAATAGCTATTGCCTCGGACCACGGCGGATTTGAATTAAAGCAAAAACTGATAACCTATTTCAAAACGCAAAATGTGCCGATTGACGACTTGGGCACCCATTCGCCGGATTCCGTTGATTATCCTGATTATGCGCACAAAATCGCCGCCTATATCTTAAACAGAAAAGCTGATTTAGGCATTTTAATTTGCGGAACAGGCATTGGCGCTTCCATTGCTGCCAACCGTCACAAGGGCATCCGAGCTGCGCTTGTTTACAACAATTTTGTCGCCGAAATGGCAAAGAAACACAACGATGCAAACATTTTAGTCTTTGGCGGACGAACGATGGACTTTGATGATGTCGTTTCATACATTACCACCTTTTTAAATGCCTCCTTTGAAGGCGGCCGCCACCAAAAAAGAATTAATAAAATAGAAATGGAGTAAAAACCTATGGATTTTGAACAAAATCTGAAACAAGAAGATAGTGAAATCTTCGACATTATCGAAAAAGAAAAAATTCGCCAACTGGAACAAATTGAATTAATTGCTTCCGAAAACTACGTATCAAAGGCCGTTATGGAGGCGCAGGGCTCTGTTTTAACGAACAAATATGCCGAAGGCTATCCTTCCAAAAGATATTACCACGGTTGCGAAAACGTTGACATGATTGAAACGCTTGCCATTGAACGTGCTAAAAAATTATTCAATGCAAAATTTGCAAACGTTCAACCGCATTCCGGCAGTCAGGCAAACACGGCCGTTTATGTTGCTCTTTTAAAGCCATGCGATACCATACTCGGCATGAGTTTAAGCGCCGGCGGACATTTAACGCATGGTGCCAAAGTATCCATTTCCGGCAAATGGCTTAATGCTTTTTCGTATGGGGTCAAAGAAAGTACCGGACTCATTGATTATGACGAAGTCGAACGCCTGGCTCTGGAAAACAAGCCGAAATTAATTATAGCCGGTGGCTCAGCATATTCCCGTCAAATTGATTTTGCACGGTTTAAAGCGATTGCTGATAAAATCGGCGCATTTTTAATGGTCGATATGGCGCATTTTGCCGGTCTTGTCGCCGCAAACTTATACCCCAATCCGCTTGAATTTGCCGATGTCGTAACAACGACCACCCATAAAACCTTACGCGGTCCGCGAGGCGGTATGATTTTAACGAACAACGAAGATATCGCGAAAAAAATCAACTCTGCCGTTTTTCCGGGAACGCAAGGCGGTCCGTTAGAGCATGTCATTGCAGCCAAAGCTGTTTGTTTTAAAGAAGATTTATCTCCTTCATTTAAAAAATATGCCCAAAATGTTATTGAAAACGCAAAAATCCTTGGCGAAACGCTTCAAAAACGCGGCTTAGACCTTATTTCCGGAGGAACGGACACCCATCTCGTTTTAGTTGACTTACGTCCGAAGAACTTAACCGGTGACGTTGTTGCTTCAGCGCTTGAACAAGCCCATATCACTTGCAACAAAAATGCCATTCCGTTTGATCCTCAGCCGCCGAAAATAACATCGGGAATAAGGCTCGGCTCACCTGCCGGCACAACACGCGGCTTTGGCAAAAATGAATTCATTCAAATCGGTAATGCCATCGGCGATGTCATTGATGCCCTCCAAAAAGGCGATTCGAAAGCGATGATTGAAAAAACGGCCAAAGAAATGATAGCGCTTTGCCACAAATTTCCGATCTACTAATATTTTTTCATAATGGAAAGATATTTGAAATAATTAATCGGACCGCAACCCCAAAAACTAATCATTTTTTTGGCTTTATAATCCCTCAAAAGCTCTGCAAAGAAACGAAACATTTTGTCTTTAATTTCGTATGAAGCCTTTTCACAGCAAGTACATTGATGGCGCAAAAACTTCGGAAAGAGATGCTGTCTTATCTTTTTAATATCATCAGGATAAGGCGATTTTACGTAAATATCATTAATATAAAACATCAGCGTTTTATAATCTTGCAACTGTTTAATATTTGAGCTTATGTGCGAAATAGACCCCATATTTTGCGTATAATAATAAAGCTTTGCATCCAAAACAATTGTTCTGAGATGCTTTGCAAGCAATGCATACGTGTGTGGTCCGTCTTCATAATATATACCCTTAATAAACGGAACATTGCGAATTACGCTTGTTTTATAAAATTTGGTACATGCCGAAAAAGGTATTCTAAAACGCCCCTTAGACAAAGCAAGATCAAGCGGATTATCCGAAAACTTTGATTCGATAACGCTTCGTTTAAGCTCTTTAATGCTATAAGGCCCGCCGGAAGACTTTTCAAACTGAAAACAGATCAAATCAACTGCCTGATGCTGTGCAAATTGCAAACAAATTTCAACCGCTTGCGGATGCAGAGCATCATCCGAATCGACAAACATCGTCCATTCTGCCGTTGCCGCATCTAATCCGTTATTTCGAGCCATAGAAAGTCCTTGATTATTTTGTGTAATAACCTTAAGACGACTATCTGCCTCTGCTGTTTTCTGCAAAATAGCTGCCGAACCATCTGTTGAACCATCATTAACGCAAATAATTTCAATATCTTTAAAGGTTTGTTCTAAGATAGATTTTAAACAACGCTCTAAATATCTTTCAACGTTATAAACAGGCACGATAATTGAAACTTTTGCCATGATACCTCCGCAGATAGACCTAACTCTTTGAAGAGTTTAACACAAACATCTTAAAACATATTTAAAAACAACAGCACATAAAGAACTATATATCATCCTTTTTTTTACAAAGAATATCTTGCAAAATAAAACAAATAGGCTATACATAAAAAAGATACGTTTTAAACAAAAAGGCCCGAAAGAAAGAAACATACATGATTAAAATTTATGTCTGTTACCATGAAAAAGCGCCCTTGGTTGAAAATGAAATTTTGCAACCGATTCAAGTGGGTGCTGCATTGGCAAAAGAAAAGTTTTTGCCTTTTACAGACGATTCGGGAGACCATATTTCAAATTTTAATCCTTATTATTCTGAACTGACGGCAACTTATTGGATTTACAAAAATGTTCATGAAAACATTGTCGGTTTGTCCCATTATCGTCGTTTTTTCAATTTCGCCAATGATGAAACAAAAATATGTCGGATTTCCTCTGATTTTCCGTCAAAATTCGGATACGATAAAACAAATATTGAAACCTTAATGGCAAATTACGACCTTATTTTGCCAAACAAAAGAGGCTCCAAAAGACACCCCGTTTCACTCTACGATTTTTATAAAAAAGAACATTACATAAATGATTTGGATGTCACCCTTGAGGTCATTAAAGAAAAACATCCCGATCAATATCAAACTGCATTTCAAACCCTTCATAACGAAACTTCGGGTTACTATGCCAACATGCTGATTGCGAAAAAAGAAGTTTTTGATCTTTATGCAAAATGGATGTTTGATATTCTTTTTGAAGTACAAAAACGCATTCATAAAGACGTTCTTAAGCGAAACTCCTATCAGCAACGCGTATACGGCTTTATATCCGAACGTTTGATGACGGTCTTTATCGCTTTGCATCCCGAGCTCAAAATAAAAGAATTGCCGTGGATAATCGTTGAAAAAAATTCAAGAAAATGGAAAAAATACTGCCTGAAAAAATTTAAAAACAAACTTTTAAAATGGTTGGGCTTTAAGGAGTAATATAAATGAAAGTTAAAAATCTGATTGTTGGCGCGGGCATTAGCGGTATAACACTTGCGGAAAAAATTGCCGATGAACTCCGCGAAGATGTTTTAATTATTGATGTTAAAGACCATATCGGCGGAAATTGCTATGACTATCGAAACGATGCGGGCATTTGCATTCACAAATACGGCACACATATCTTTCACACAAATGACAAAGAAGTATGGGATTATTTAAGCCGATTTACAAAATGGCATCCTTACATGCACGAAGTCAAGGGCTACATTGACGGTCAAGAAGTTCCCATTCCTTTTAACCTCAATTCGATTCGCAGTCTTTTTCCGAATGCCGTTGCCGACAAATTAGAGCAAAAATTAATCGAAAAATTCGGCTACAACGTTAAAGTCCCGATTTTAGAGCTCAAAAAAGCAGAAGACAAAGACTTAACATTTTTAGCCGACTACGTATACGAAAAAGTCTTTTTACACTATACCCTAAAACAATGGGGTATTCGCCCTGAAGAGCTTGATCCGTCCGTAACAGGACGCGTTCCGGTTTATATCAGCAAAGACAATCGCTATTTTCAAGACACATATCAGGGCATCCCCTTAAACGGCTATACGGCTATGTTCAAGAAAATGCTCAAATCACCGCACATTAAAGTTAAGTTAAAAACTAAATTTGAAGACATCAAAAATAAAATTTCTTATGAACGTTTATTTTATACGGGACCGATTGATGAATTTTTCAACTATGAATTTGGGCAATTGCCTTATCGAAGCTTAAAATTTGATTTTGTAACTCTCGACAAACCTTATTTTCAATCAAACTCAGCAATCAACTATCCCAACAACTACGATTTTACCCGTATCGGAGAATATAAATATTTCCTAAATGATAAATCAGATAAAACAACAATTTCGTTCGAATACCCCTTAAGCTATCAAAAAGGCCGGAACGAGCCTTATTACCCCATTATCAAAGAAGAAAATCAAATACTTTATAACAAATACTTTAAAAAAGCCCAATCTCTGCCAAACACATATTTTTTAGGTCGTCTCGGTGATTACAAATATTACGATATGGATAAAGCCGTTAAACGATCTTTAGAACTCTTCAAAGGGATAAAATAATGTCACCAAAAGTTTCCGTCATCGTTCCGATTTACGGTGTTGAAAAATATTTACATCAATGCATCGACAGCATCTTAAACCAAACTTTAAAAGAGCTTGAAATTATTTTGGTTGATGACGGTTCAAAGGACAAATGTCCTCAAATTGTTGATGAATACGCCCAAAAAGATTCACGCATTATCCCCATTC
The DNA here is from genome assembly GCA_002308495.1 of Alphaproteobacteria bacterium UBA1254. GTDB lineage: Bacteria > Pseudomonadota > Alphaproteobacteria > RF32 > CAG-239 > UBA1254. The sequence continues at coordinate 4,475 of DBVW01000018.1, read as the reverse complement.
ATCAAGAAAACGGCGGTTACGGCAAAGCCGTCAATCATGGGCTTGACATAGCTTCGGGCGAATACATCGGTATTATTGAATCGGACGATTTCGCCGAACCGACCTTTTTGGAAAAACTTTACATTAAAGCAAAAAAATATGATGCCGATATTTCAAAATGCGACTTTAACTCTTTTTTTGAAAAAACAAAACAGATTAAGCCGGGGCATATGAACAAAAAGAATCAAATACCGCAAACAGTTTTTAACTTAAAAGAATGTCCGCTGTTTTTATGGTTTCACCCGAGTATTTGGAGCGCCATCTATAAAAAAGAATTTATAGATAAATATAAATTCCGCATCATTGAAACAAAGGGTGCCTCTTGGCAAGACAATCTGTTTCAGGTTCAAACGATGACACGCGCCCGAAAAATTGTTTTTACTGATGAATTTTTAATCAATTACAGAAAATTTAATTATAACGAATCAGATGACCTAAAAGATTTCAGAGTGCCTTTTGAGCGTTCAAAAGAAATCCATCAATGGCTTGAAGAAAACCACATAACAGATCCGGACATATTAACTTGTCTTTACAAAAGAGAAATTGCTTATATATCAATCATTTGCCATATGAAAGGCGGCTTAAAACTGGTTAAAAACATAACACCGACGATAAGGCAGTGGGTTGAAACAATACCTCAAGAACTGATTTTAAAGAACAAATACTTTACCCCTTACGAACAAAAATTCATTAAAAGGTTAAGAGCCGATACTGGTTTTTGGCTTTTTATTTACAAATTGCCAACCTTGAAACAAATCAGAAAATTTTTAATACATTGCAAATTAAAAGAACAATATCAATTGTTTCAAATATTGGGCATTCAAATAATCAAGGGCACGCCGAGCGACCAATATCCCGCTCTTTTAAAAATCCGAATTTAAGACGACCGAAAAAATAACTCTTGAAAAATGCTCCTTCTTAACATATACTCCCTTATGTAGAAATATCTTTTGATAAAGGATAAAAATAAGGTGAACATTCTATACTGCCTATTTAATTTACTTCCCATACAAAAGAACAAAATTTTGTTCTATAATTTTTCAAAAAAGTATGGATGCAATCCAAAGTATATTACAGAAGAGATATTGCACCAACAAAAACCCTATAAACTTGTTTGGTTCACTTCTAAAAAGCCCGGCGATTTTCCTTCATCCGTTGAAAAGATTTTCACGCGTTTTCAGCTCATATACGCTTTAGCCACATCTGCCGTCATTGTTTCAAATTGCCGCATCGGCAAGTTTTTTGCCAAAGGCATCAAGCGCAAAAAAAATCAAATTTATATCCAAACGTGGCACGGTTTTCCGCTAAAAAAGATTGAAAAAGACGGCGTTAATTTATCAAAAAAATATCTTCATAATGCCAAAATAGATTCAAAAAACATCACTCACCTTTTATCAAACAGCAAGTGGCTCACAGATGTTTACAAGTCGTGCTTTTTCTATGAAGGAAAAATAGTTGAGACAGGCTCGCCCCGAAACGACATTTTCTTTCAAAAATCGGAAAACATCAGCACAAAAGTAAAAAATTTTTTGAATATTCCATTGAAAAATAAAATTATTTTATATGCCCCGACTTTTCGTGATGATCATGATTTAAGCTGTTATAGTTTGGAATATCAGAAAATATTTGATGCTTTCACAAAACAATTTAAAGCAGATTTTTCCTTTTTAACGCGCATGCATCCAAATTTGCAAAAAATAGAGCAGCTTGTACCTACGGACTCCTTTGTTGTCAACGCATCTTCCTACCCCGATATTCAAGAGCTTTTAGCTGCAACAGATATCTTAATAACAGATTACTCATCCTTAATGTTTGACTTTATGCTCTCAAAGAAACCCGTCTTTATCTTTGCCACAGATAGAGAAAAATACATGGCAGACCGAGGATTTTACTTCGAAATGGAACAACTGCCTTTTCCTCTTGCTTTTTCAAACGAACAATTACTTGACAATATTAAAAAATTTGATAATAGAATCTATCAGAATGCTCTTGATGGTTTCATCAAAAAATTCCAAATTATTGAAACAGGCACGGCATCAAAGCAATGTGTCGATATAATCAACAACCACATACAATCTATCACAGGAATAAAAAAATGAAAAGAGTACTCACATACGGAACATTTGATGTTTTACACTACGGACACATCAATCTTTTAAAAAGGGCCAAAGCCTTGGGCGATTATTTAATTGTCGGCCTTTCATCCGATGAATTTAATCAAATCAAAAATAAGCAATCTTTTTACACATACGAACAGCGAAAAATGATTTTAGAGGCCTGCCGATATGTCGATTTGATTATTCCCGAGAATGACTGGGATCAAAAAATAAAAGATGTTCAAGAATTAAAAGCTGACGTTTTTGTAATGGGAGACGATTGGAAAGGCAAGTTTGACTTCCTCAAACCTTATTGCGAAGTTGTCTATCTGCCACGCACGCTTGATGTTTCTTCCACAAAAACAAAACAATACTTGAAAGAGAAGATGTCAGCCTAAAAAAATTGAGTGCTTTTAACCTTTATAACAAGAAGTCCGAAAACATAATAAGCTTTAACAGAATCACCGATTCCCTTTATCTTAATAACGGGAAGACCTAAGATTTTGACTCTTTTTTCATATTGGTATTTATAAGGAACTTTCAGTCCTTTTTTACGAACAAAACTGTTATAAAATGAAAAAGCATCATACCTGTTTTGTTTCACTTCGGGTTTTTCTTCAACCATCGCCACAACAGAATTTTCGTTATAAGTATAATGATATTTTGTTCCCGAAACATAAACCGCTTTGTCACACAACGAAGCCATCTGTGTGCTGAAAACAACATCTTCATAATAAAAATGTTCTTTAAATTGAAGATTATTTTTTTCTAAAAATTTTCTTAAATATATCTTATTCCATACATACGGCATCTTCGGAAGACCGATAAGCTTAAAAATATCCGAAACCGTTCTTGCAACTTTCTTTTTTCTATAGTCAAGCAACGCATAAGATTTTTTCTTTCCCTCATACCAAACAGATGTTAAAGCGACATCTGCTTTTTCTTCTTTTGCTGCCTGATACAGCTTTTCATAAAAATCAGGTTCAATAAAGTCATCGCTGTCAACAAACCCGATATATTCGCCTGTTGCGGCTTTCACACCGTTATTTCTCGCAATAGAAACTCCTAAATTTTTCTGATGAATAACCCTAATACGCTTATCTTTTTTTGCAAAATTTTCCAAAACAACAGAAGTTTTATCTGACGAATCATCATTAACACATATAATTTCAATATCCGAAAGCGTTTGAGAGACAATACTTTCAAGGCATCTTGAAATTGTTTCTTCTCTATTATAAATCGGTACAACAACAGAAACTTTTATCACAATTTACTCTCCGGTTAAAAAGTAGAAATCTCAACTTTTAATGGCTGCCACAATCAAAACTTACCAATTTTGGAAATAAAATCAATGAAAATTTTGCTTCAAAACTTTAATTTCCTCTGCCCAACCTGACAAATCATTCGGTGTTTCCAAAACCATTGGAATCCCCCTTAATTTAGGGTGATTGATAAAACGGAAAATTGCATCAAAACCGATTGTTCCCTGCCCTATTTTTTCATGTCTGTCCTTATTTGATGCAAAAGGCATTTTACTGTCATTCAAATGCACGGCTTTAAGCCTCTCAAGCCCGACAACTCGATCAAATTCTTCCAAAACGCCATCGAGATTATTCACAATATCATAGCCCGCAGAATAAACATGACAAGTATCCAGACAAACGCCCATTTTATCTTTTAAATCGATCCTATCGATAATTGCCTTAAGTTCTTCAAATCTGGCCCCAACTTCCGAACCTTTACCCGACATCGTTTCCAACAAAACAATTGTTGATTGTTGAGACCATAAAACTTGATTTAGAAGCCCTGAAATCATTTCAATACCGGCTTCAACACCCTGTCCGACATGCGATCCCGGATGAAAATTATAATAATTGCCGGGAACATATTCCATGCGCTTCAAATCATCTTCAAAAACAAGCTTTGCAAAATCCCTCGTTTCCTGTTTATCCGAGCACGGATTTAACGTATACGGCGCATGCGCCACAAATTTTTGAAAGCCATGTTCACCGGCAATTTTCAAAAAGTTTTGAACGTCTCTAGGATCAATATCTTTTGCTTTTCCCCCTTGCGGATTGCGCGTAAAAAACTGAAACGTGTTTGCTTTGATTTTCAACGCATCATCTGCTATACCTGTAAAACCTTTAGAAGAAGAGAGATGTGATCCGATAACAAGCATTTCTTTTTCCTTAAAACAAATAACTGAGAGACAGTTTAAAATAAAAACTCGGCAGACAAAAGCAATTTTTTTGAAAATCTTCAAAAAAAACTCTTGCGGTTATAAAAAAACTGTTGTATGAGTATGAACACTTATAAATCGGATTGTAGTTCAGCCTGGTA
>DBVW01000022.1:10428-13907 GCA_002308495.1 Alphaproteobacteria bacterium UBA1254 | reverse complement strand
ACGGATTGTGAGTTCAAGTTCAAATTACTTGTATCATTTGAGATAATCGCATCCGAAAGCGTATAAGAACTGGCAAAATTTGATGTTACTGCACTTGATGAAATATTAATTGCCCCACCGATTGAGCCATCATTATCCAAACTTTCAATATAAACATCTCCTGTGATTGTTCCGGTATTGACAAGCGTTTTGGCGGTAACATCACCGTCTATTAATCCTCGATTTTTAACGCTACTGTCGTAATCAGGATGTCCTGTCAAATCACCCTTAATTTCACCCTTTGCCTCGTTTAAGAGAGATGATATGCCATTAATATCTCCATCAATCTTGCCTGAATTTGTTACAGAAACCGCTCTGGTCGGTGTATAAGAAAAGCTTCCAAACCCGTAAATATTACCGTTAATGATTGCGCCGCTTTTGTTGTTAACAGTGTAGGAGCGAATCATTGCATTAATCGTTCCATAGTTATCAATTGTATCAGAAAGAACTTTTCCGCCGGAAATTGTGCCATAGTTGGTAAATTTTGAAATACCAGTATAATTGAAAAAATCACCTTCGTTAGCAATATTACCATAAATTGTGCCGTAATTATTTAATGTTCCTTGAGCACTGTTAGCGCTGGATCCAAGAGATGTATTACCTTCAATATCACCTCTGACAACAGCCCCCTCATACACATTCAAAACTGATCCTGAAGACAGGTGAGCCGCGTATCTGTTAGAAACAAGCTCAGAGCCCTCATATAAATTTGCCGTACCTCCGGAATTCATAAATAAGGCATACACATTTCGGGTGCTGTATCCGGTGCCTCTGGCCGTCAATGGAACTGATATTTCTACTTTTCCATAGTTATTAAAAGTACCTCTTCCCATAAAAATACCCGCAACAAGCTTTGTTTCTGCCGCATCATCAAGACCTAAAATTTTAATTGTTCCGTTATTTTCAATTTTCCCCATTGATACGCTGCCATTCGATTCCAAAATACCTATCGCCGTCGGATATCTGCCATTGACCTTTTCAAGATAAAGATTAATTTCCCCATTATTGGTAATATCCGGCGCTTTTTCCTGTTTGCTTGGATTCCAATCGACAACAATACCTTTAATTCCTGCGTGATAATAATGTTGAGAACTTTGTTCTTCGGCATATTTTCCTTTAATGGTAATTTTACCGTTATTGATAACAACATCCTTAACAGCATCGCCGGTTGTATATGACCCCAATAAGGTGTTCAAATTGATTAAATTTGTGTTTTTTGTATTTTTATTGTAATACATACCCGTATTATAGCGGTATCTGTCTAAATAAATAGAAAAATACGAAGAAAAATAAGAATCTGAAGTATGAGATTCTTTGCTCACCACACCGTTTATATTAATTTCAGCGCCTTCTTCATTAATCATACGTCCGTTGCCGTAAAGAGCCATGCCGACATTGCTGTCTCCCGTCATATCAATCACACCGGCATTTGCCATTGTTTGAGAATAAAACAATTTTCCGTTTTCTATTTTACCGAGCGTTGTAGAGAAAATTCCGTAATTTTCATCCCCATTTACCGTAATTTTTCCGGCGTTATATACTGCTCCGCCACCACGATGAATTGCTGTGTTCATAGTATTTTCAATAGAATCTTTCGGGGCTGACATAATGCCCACACCCCCATTACCGGTTAACGATACATCACCTGTATTAAATACCTGCTGATGTTGTGCATAAATACCACCCCATGTTTTATTCGAAGAAGCTGTTTTTGTTAAATTTTCGTTATTCTCAACAGCTTCATTATAAGACTTAATTACAAAATCAGAATCAGAGGGCGTATCACACAACTGACACCCTCCGCAAGTATTATAACTGCGACACCCGTATTCACATTCTAAATCTTCGTAACAGCCTTTGTTACAAGGGGTTGCTTCACAATTAACATCTTCTCTTGAATTACATTGTGTGCATAGTCCGTTTGAGTCGCGAGTTTTACAACCGTATTCGCATTCCAAATCTTTTAAACAATTATCGCCGTTCAAAACACCCATACAAATACTGCAAAGCTCGCCCGCCCAATTGCTTTCGCAAACACATTTTTGCTGTGACGAATCCCATTGTCCGTGAACACAATCAAGAGTTTCTTCTGAGCATTTATATTTTATCGTTTCACCGGATTTACACGAGTCCGTTTCATGGTAGCCCGTCGGACATGATGTATAATCATAGCCCGTGCATGGGTTCACTTTGCATCTGTATCTTACTCTATCGCCTGTTCGGCAAGAGCCCTCTTCAATATATCCTTCGCCGCATTCCGTATACGGATAATCGCTGCAATCGCTTGCCGTGCATTTATATTTTAACACTCCGCCCGACCAACATGTTGCCTCTTCATACCCCGCACCGCAAGGTGTTGTCTGATTATATTCCGCTCCGCATGATGCTGCCTTGCATTTATATTTAAGCCCGCCGCCCGGCGGAACACACGTGCTTTCTTCAATCCAACCCTGCGATGTGTTACATGCCGTATCCTGATAGCCGCTGCAATCATTCGGCTCGCATTTATATCTTAACGTGCCTGCTGAAATACACGCCGATTGTTTGTATCCGACACCGCAAGGCGATGTTTGGTTATATTCGCTTGAGCATTCTATCGCTTTGCACTTATAATAGGCCACTCCGCCTGACATACACGGCGCTCCGTCTGCCGTCCACCCTTGTGACGCATTACACGATGTCTGATTATATTCCGCTCCGCATGTCGCTGCCTTACACTTATAATAAGCAACGCCTCCTGACATACATGGCGCTCCGTCTGCTATCCACCCTTGTGATGCATCGCACGACCTTTGATTATATCCTGCGCCGCATGTCGCTGCCTTGCATCTATATTTGAGCCCACCACCCGGCGGAACACACGTCCCTTCTTCAATCCAACCTTGCGATGTGTTACATGCCGTATCCTGATAACCGCTGCAATCATTCGGCTCGCATTTATACTTTATGACATCTCCGGACATGCAACTTGATTGTTTATAGCCTATTCCGCAAGGTGTTGTTTGATTATATTCCGCCGTACATGTTCTTGGTCTGATATCAAAATAACACGCTTCCCCGTCAATCATTTTTCTGATGTAAATATATCCGTTTCCGGGTTTTGTTCGTGTTCCGCCCTGTTTAACGCATTCATCTTTAGGCTTGTCATCCGAACCTGATCCGCTGCTGCCGCCGCCTCCGCCGCCACCCGAAAAAGCAAGCGCCGTGCCCGCTGCCGCCGCAACAACACCCGCGCCGATTAACGCTTTTGTCGTAAAGCTCATCGAGCTGCCGGCTTTTGCACCGTAAACCGCCGTGTCAATATTCTTAGCCGGCGCACGCGTCGCCGAATCCATAAACTCCCGAAATCCTGATATCTTCCATGTACACGGGTGCGACGGGTTCGCTCCTGACTGCAAAAATGACCGAAATGCCGTCTTGTCTCTCTTCTTTGCCGCAAC
>DBVW01000022.1:6575-10367 GCA_002308495.1 Alphaproteobacteria bacterium UBA1254 | reverse complement strand
GAAACGTTGCCTCTTGATGCCATATAATAAAGCTGATTAAAGCTTTCGGGCGCAAGCGGTCGCAAATAAGCCTTTGCATTAAAACTTGCAAAGCTCATAATAACCGCACAAATACACCAAATCCGTCTTAAAATCATTCTAAGATCTCTAAAGTCCTTTTAAATCTTACCAATTATAAGACTTTATTTGTAAATATTCGGTTAAATCCCTATCCTTTTATACGCAAATCCTGCTTTTTTTAACATTTGTCCGTCAAACAAATTTCGCAAATCAATAATCCGTTTATGCCTCATTTTCGGCCCGAGCTTTTCAACATCAAGATCCTTAAATTCCGGCCATTCGGTCAAAACGGCAACAACATCCGTATTTTCAAAAACATCATCAGCTTTAAGCGCATATTTTATTTTATCACCTAAAATTTTCTTGGCATTATCCGTTGCCTTATAATCAAAAGCCACAACATCAGCACCTTTTTCAATTAAATGAGAAATAATTTCCATCGCCGGACTTTCGCGCACATCATCCGTACCGTTTTTAAAGGCCAATCCCAAAACACCGATTTTTGCATTTTCCAAATCAGAAACCATGTTTAAAATTCGCTCGGCCATTTCTTTTTTACGGGCTCTGTTACCCTCAATCGTGCGTTTAATCAAACTCATATCCGCGCCAAATTTTTCAGCCATCAAAGCCATCGCCATCGTGTCTTTCGGAAAACAGCTGCCGCCATATCCCGGACCGGCATTCAAAAATTTGTTACCGATACGTTTATCAAGCCCCATTCCGAGAGCCACTTCATGAATATCCGCCCCGGCTTTTTCACAAAAATTCGCCATTTCGTTAATATAATGAATTTTCATTGCTAAAAACGCGTTTGAAGCATATTTAATTGTTTCGGCTGATTTTCTTTTAACAAAAAGCATCTGTGTTTTACCTGAAAATGGCGCATAAAGCTTTTTCAAAACATCAGCCGCACGCTCGGTATTTGCCCCGACGACAATTCGATCCGGATTAAAAAAGTCATAAACGGCATAACCTTCTCTCAAAAATTCGGGCAACGAAATCACATCAAAATCGGCCTGCGGATTAACTTTTCTGATAATGCTTTCGACCGCATCTCCCGTCCCGACCGGAACGGTCGATTTATCTGCCACAACCGTATAACCAGTTATATATTCTGCCAATTCTTCTGCTGCGGCATAAATATAGCGCATATCCGCTTCTTTCGTTTCGGGATGCGGCGGTGTACCGACGGCCAAAATCACCACATCAGCCTCACAAACGCCTTCTTTCATCGAAGTTGTAAACTTTAATTTACCGTTTTTCGTAACCTTTTGAAACAGCTCTTCAAGCCCTTCTTCATAAAGTGTTACCTTTCCGTTTTGAAGCGCTTGAATTTTAGCCTCGTCTTTGTCAATACATATTACATCGTATCCGAGTGATGCCAAACCGACACCGCTCGGAAGCCCGACATAACCCGTGCCGACAATACCTATTTTCATATCTACTTATCCTCTTCCTGTTCAAAATTTTGGCTCAAAATATCACAAACAATCTCATAATCAAAGCCCGCCCTTAAAAGTGTCCCCATATCTTTTTGCCTCAACTCTTTCTGTTTTGCTTCATCAAAACGATAAGGACCTATTTTTTTCTTTTTTGCGAATCTCAAAGCCATTGTTTTAGCATCATAATCTTGTTTTTCGAGCAACGTTTGAGCTGTTTTTTCATCAATTCCCTTGGCTTTAAGTTTTATTTTAATATAACGTGCCGGTTTTCCCGCTGCCAAATAATCTTTAACTTTGAGTTCGGCATATCGCTCATCATTGACATAATTAAGTTTTTCAAACTCCGCCAAAACTTCTTCTATCCACTGATAAGCTTCCGCCTTGTTAAAATCTTTGTTCTCAAACGCATATTTATCAACTCGGCGCTTAAGAACCTCCCTTAAATTCTGCACCGAAGATTCAAACCTTTCCAAATAATAAAGACCGATATTTCTCAACCGCACTTTTGTTATTTTTCTGAAAGGTTTTTTCTTATTTTGTGCACCTTCGATAGTCATCACTTGAAAAATCTCTCAAATTAAACTAAGTTTCTTTTTAAGAAAATTATAATAAGGATATCTTAAATTGACCAACAAAAATTTTGACACTTGTGCATCATTTTATCTTGAAGGCGGTGCTTTTATGGGAAGGCTTGTTCGCTTAAATACCGTCTTAAAAACGATCTTAAAAAATCATCAATACCCTCAAAATGTCTCAAGCGCGCTTGCCGAAACAACGGCTCTTGCCGCCGTTTGCTCTTCCATGCTTAAATTCAACGGCTTATTTACACTCCAAATTCAAGGAAACGGCCCCGTTTCACTGCTTGTAACCGATGTTACTGCCGACGGAAAAATTCGTTCTTGTGCAAAATTTGATGAAAAAAAGCTTGAACAAGCAAAAACTTTGCGCAAAACACAAGATATTTTTGAAGAAGTCCCGCATCTTGTTGGCGGCGGCTATATGGCTTTAACGGTTGATGAACAAAACGGTCAGCCGCCTTATCAGGGCGTCGTTGACCTGCAGGGAAAAACCTTAACGGAACTTGCATTGCGCTATTTTGATAAATCCGAACAAATCCCGACCTTACTAAAATTGTTCATCAAACGCCCCGAAGGCGAGAGCCGAAGCTATATGGCAGGCGGCATTATCTTGCAAAAAATTCCGCTCAAAGGCGGCAAAAAATCCGACATAACACCTGAAAAAATCAATCAAACATGGGAAGATGCCGCAGCTTTTATCGAAAGCCTCAAAGAAGATGAAATGCTTGATGCAAATCTTTCGCTTAAACAAATTTTAACCCGCCTTTTTCACCAAAACAATTTGGAAATTTCCGGCGTTAAAAATTTTGAATTCGGCTGCCGCTGTTCCCGCGAAAAGTTGCAAAAAACGCTTTCCGGCTTTTCTCCCGCCGAAATTGAAGAAATGTGCGACAACGAAGGAAACATTGAGGCGACATGTCATTTTTGCTCTCAAAAATACTCTTTCAAAAAAACAGAGCTCGTAAATGAGCAAAAAAACTTGCAATAACATCATTTTTGTTTTAAAAACATAAAATATTGTGAACATTTAAGAGGAAATTTTCATGTCTAAGTTTTACAAATTCTTAGCCTTTGGTTTGTTTCTTTTAATAGGGGCCTGCGCTTCCCAAAAAGAAACGGCCGAACCCCGCCGCTATGTCGAACCTCGTTTTAATCAAAAAGCCCCCATCGGTCTTTTGGTCAACAAAGTTGATATTACCTCTGAGTTCACACCTTCTTTTACCCGTCCGAATGTTGAGCACCTTTTCCCGATTTCGCTTGAACGTGCCGCACGGATTTGGGCAACGGACCGTTTGGAAGCGGCTGACTTTGGTTCTTCAAGAACGGCCGAATTTATCATCAAAGATGCCAGCGTAACCGAACAAGAAGAAAAAGCGCAAGAACTTTTCCGCAAAGATATGTTAAGATACCGCGCAACACTGACCGTTGTTTTAAAGGTTATTGAGGCCAACGGCTCAACAGCTCAAACATCAATTGAAGCTTGGCGTGAACTCGGCATTCCGGTAGACACATCAATTGATCAAAAAGAAAAATACTGGAATGAAATGGTTCAAAACCTCATGGCTGATTTTGATACGAGAATGCAACAAAACATCAATCAATATCTGAATATGTATGTCAAAGACAGCACATCAATTTTTGAATATTGATTTTTCTTAAAAAACTTCTAAATTTTTCTCATTGGAATTTGTTAAGTCTTCAAAATCTTCCAA
>DBVW01000022.1:0-6538 GCA_002308495.1 Alphaproteobacteria bacterium UBA1254 | reverse complement strand
ACGAGCATGCTTATTTCACCGATTTTCAAATCAACCAGATAAAACGCACCCTCTTTTTCCAAAAGCTTAAAAACGACAGTAATTTTTTCAAAATTTTCCGTTCTGTATTGTTCCGGCAAATCAATAGCCGCCGTTGCATCAATAAAATGCCCTTTTTCGATAACCGATAAAATCTTAAAATCGATTCCTTTCGTGTCAAAATCAAGCGGATATGACTTATAAAGAGCCTTTATATATCTTTCGAAAAGCGCAAAATAACGTTCTTTTTGTTCTTCGTTCAAAAGTTTAAAATGTCCGCCGAGTGCAAACTGCCCCATATACTGCAAATCCACATCATTTTCAAACATCCCATCTAAACGTTCATATTTTTCGCTTTTATCTTCAAGCCCGAGCGTTTCAATAAATTTCTCACCTGTTGTATTCAAAAACGTCCGCACGTCAGCCTCATGAAAAGCAACGGAAATATTCGCCCATATCAAAGCAAACAACAAGCTGATAACTCTAAAAAAACTCTTTTTTTTCATATGCATTATTTTATACTGTTTCTGTTATAAATACACTATTACAAAGTAATCTTAAAATGAAGTTAAATCGACAATCATTATTCAATATATTTATATTTTTTATCCTGACAATCGTTTCCGTTTGGATGGGCGTATCTCTTAAGAACGAAATTTCTTGGGATTTTACAAATTATCATTACTATAATGCGTGGGCGTTTTTTAACAATCGGCTGAATTTTGATATTGTCCCTGCTTCATTTAATACCTTTTTAAATCCTGTTATTGAATTTCCTCTCTACTTTTATATTCAATGGTTTAACAATTACCCGACTTTGATTTGGGCTCTCCAAAGCATTTGGGGCGGTCTGATGCTGTTTTGTGTTTACAAAATAACAACGCTCTTGATTGACATGAAAAAAATCACAAATTGGTTCTTATTCGCCATTTTATGTGTTGTTATTTTAAGCGGTGAAGGTGTCGGCACGCAACTCGGTTCTTCCGCAAATGAAATTCCGGTCGCCTTTTTCATTTTGTGGGGATTTTACTTACTGCTTAAAATGGTAAAAATACCGCAAACACAAACGCTCAAACAGTTTTTAATCGCAGGCTTAATTATGGGCATCGGTCTCGGTCTGAAACAAACAATTATACCTTACTGCATCGCTTCGGGTTTAACTTTGATAATCTGCCATAAATATTTAAATAAACCAGTTAAAAGTATTTTGTTTTTTGCCCTCGGCGGTTTTATGGGTTATCTCATTATCAACGGTTATTTTATATATCAATATTGGGTTTTGTACAGTAATCCGATGTTTCCGTTTTTAAATGGTATTTTTCATTCTCCTTATTTCGATGATTTCAATTATAGCGACACTCGATTCTTACCAACAATAAAAGAGTTCCTTATATTCCCATTTCTATGGCATGCAAAATCTTACGCAATTTCTGAAAATTATTACACAGATATTCGCCTGACTCTTTATTACTGCGTTTTTATGCTTTTTTCGTTACATCTTATTTGTTCTTCTAAACTAAGAGAAGAAATAAATCAAAATAAACCCCTGAAAACAATTTTCGTATTTTTAGTTTTATCTTTTTTTATTTGGCTTTTTATGTTTTCTTATATGCGTTATGCCGTTACTATTGAAATCATCGGCGCCATATTTACAATGTTATTAATCATACATTATACTCCTAAAAAAGATTTCTTTTTTATTCTTTACAGCACTTTCTTTACCATTCTGGCCGGTGCCTTATACCTTGATTTCGGCAGCATATATAAAACAACCGAACCCATTGAGCAAAAGGTCTTTGTCGAACCGATAACTTTACCTGAAAACACCCTTATAAAGACATATGGTTTACCGACAGCCGGACTTGTTCCTTTTTTCCAAGGCGATAAAAAAAGCTTTAAAATCTTAGGTTATGCGCAACATCATTGTTTATTTTTGAAGGGCTCCGATCTTTCTGATCGTAATCAATTTAAAAAAATGCGCGATGAAATTGAAAAAAATCACAAGGGCCCTGTTATTTATATGTATGCAAGTACAACTTATATACACAACTTTACCATTGACGATTATAGAAAAATTATTTCTGAACAAGCACAGTTTCCTGGTTGTGACACATGGCCGCTTGTTATAAAAGCTCTTTTAAGAGATATGCCACTTGATTATGAATGTCGTAAAATCAAAACAAATATAATTAAATGGGATATCAATCTTTGTGCCTCTAAATCTTTAATGAACACTATTTTTACAAATTCGGAGAAACTCGATGAACAAAACAATTAAAGGCTACATCAAAATCGCTCGTTTTGACCATTGGATTAAACAGGCTTTCATTTTTCCGGGCATTGTTTTTGCGCTTTTTATGGAAAGAAACATCAGCTTATCAGGTCTTTTATTTTACATTCGCCCGATTATTCTCGGCACAATTTCAACATCTCTTATTGCCTCTGCCAACTATGTCATCAACGAATGGCTTGATGCCGAATTTGATAAATACCACCCTGTCAAAAAGAACCGCCCTCTTTTAACGGCGGGGCTTAAAACGCCGTATATTTTACTTGAATATTTTTTGTTTTTGCTAATCGGCTTAATTCTCGCTTGGTATATCTCAAAATCTGTCTTTTGCATGGAATTATGGCTCGCCGTTATGGGCATCATCTATAACGTCAAACCCGTTCGCTCAAAAGACATTCCTTATATTGATGTTTTATCAGAATCTTTAAACAACGCCATCCGATTATTAATCGGCTGGTTCCTTATCACGAGCAAACCCCTGCCGCCGATGAGTATCGTATTGGGTTATTGGATGGGCGGAGCCTTTTTAATGGCCATCAAACGCTTCGCCGAATACCGCATGATCGGCGACAAAAAAACGGCAGCGCTTTATCGAAAATCTTTTGCACTATATAGTGAAAAAACGCTTTTGATTTCCTCATTTTTTTATGCGCTGCTTTCAATCTTCTTTTGCGGCATTTTCTTAATTAAATACAAAATCGAACTTTTGCTTTCGATTCCTTTCATCTGCGGTCTGTTCGCGCTTTATTTGAATATGGCATATAAACCGGATTCGGCCGTTCAAAAACCCGAAAAACTGTTTCATGAAAGGGGCTTAATGCTTTACCTCGTACTGCTCTTTATTCTTGTTGTCATACTGCTCTCAGTTAAGCTTCCCTTCTTAAACATCTTTCTAAACCGAACATTAATTGAGTTTTAAGATGAAAAAGAAAGCTCTCATTGTTGATTTAGACGGCACCTTATACTATCAAAAGCCTGTTCAAATATGTGCAGGCTTAGAACTGTTGATATATTATCTTATCCATTTTTGGCGCCTCAAAGAACTGAAACAAATTTTGACCTATCGCCATCAACATAACACCCAAACAAATTTTAACATTCAAACTTTTTGCAAACGGCAAAACACAGACATAACAACGATTCAATTTTTGGTTCAAAAATGGCTTTTCTTAAAACCGCTCAAATGGATTAAAATTTTTACCGATAAAAATCTGATTTGTTATTTAAGAGAAAATCAAAAAAACATTCCCATTATCATTTATTCCGACTATGAAACAAAAGAAAAATTAAAAGCCTTAAATTTCAAACCTGATTTTGAATTTTCTTATGACGGCACAAATATCCGTTATCTCAAACCCGATCCGCAAGGTCTGACGCACATTGCAAACAAGCTCAATTTATTGCCTGAAGATATTTTAATTATCGGCGACAGACAAGACAAAGACGGGCTTGCCGCCGCAAATTTCGGCGCCGAATATTTGATTTTGCCCCAAAACCCGATAATGCGCCACAAAATCATAAAAAGACTTAAACACCTGTAAATATCTGCATATTTTAACTTAAAAATAATTTCTATCAGATAAAATCTGATAATCAAAAAGCAAGGACTTAATATGTTTATTAATTTTAAAACAGGTATAAACAACTCAAGCCAATTTACTTATTTCAATGCACTCAAAATTATCGGTGCAATTATCATTGCTTTTTTTCTGCATTTTCAAGACCATTTTCTATTATACTTATCAGAAAAAAATCCTTTTACCGGTATTTTTTACTTCCTTTCGATTGAGGGTCATTGCTTTGTCGAAATGTTTTTTGTCCTTTCCGGCATACTGTTTTCTTTCGTTTATCAGCCCAAAATCATACAAGGCCTATCTTTCAAAGCATTTATTAAAAAGCGCAGTTTAAGACTTTTTCCGCTCGCTGTTTTCACAACTTTGACGGCATATGGTTTCAACCTGTTATTATATCAAGACAATTTTGAATTTTGGGGCAAAAACACAATTCAAAATATGTTTTGCGATACATTTCTTTTAACAAAAATTATTAACACAAATCCATATTTAAATGGTCCTGTTTGGTATATTTCCGTTCTGATGGTTTGCTATATTTTAGGTTTTGTATTCACGAAATACAAATCTTCGGCTTTTTTCTTTTTAGCCATTTTTATCGGTGCCTGCATCCAATATTTTAAACTGAACTATCCTTTTTTGAACATAGATATCGCAAGAGGACTTCTTTCTTTTTTCACAGGTGTTACCATAAAGCCTTTGTTTGAAATTATTTCATCATTTAAGAAAAATGAAAAAATAGTTTTTAGAATTTTTATTATCTTTTTGATGATGATATGTTTTTCCGTTTATCAAAAAAATTCTTTATATTTTTCACCCACTTTTTTTGCTCTTTTTTTCTTTTTTACACCACTTATTATTTGTTTATATGACTTAAAATGTTTGAATAAGTTATGCAACACAAAATTTGTAAAATGGCTGGGGGATATATCTTTTGATATCTATTTATGGAACTTTCCGATTTATATGCTCTTACACCTTTTGATCATAAAAGGTTGCTTTCAGCCTCTCAACATATGGTTTCTGTGGATACTGGCAATAATTATTCATTTTGCCGTTGCAACATTAAGCCACAAAATAAACAATCTAATCCGCCACAAATAACATTCTATCTTGCTGATAGGGATGTTTTTCGCTAAAACGCGAAGAATAGTGTCGAATACAGCAAAAAATAAGAAGCGGAAAAATTTTAGTTTACAAAATAGTAAATGAATTTTTCCGCATTCGAAATTTTTGCTCTAGGTGACCCGTTATGCGCGTTTTAACACAGCGACACCCGGAAGTTCTTTCCCTTCCATCCATTCCAAAAATGCACCGCCGGCCGTTGAAATGTATGTAAAGTCTTTTGCCACACCGGCACATTCCAAAGCCGAAACCGTATCACCGCCGCCGGCAACTGTTGTCAACTTACCTGCTTTGGTCAAACGAGCCGCCTCTTTAGCCACCTCATTTGTTGCATTATCAAAAGGTTTCAACTCAAATGCGCCCAAAGGCCCGTTCCAAACAACCGTCTTGCATTCTGCCATTTTTTCTTTGATTAAAGCGATTGTTTTTTCACCGACATCCAACAAATGACCTTCTGCCGCGATATTATTCAAATCAACGGTTTTGTGTTCCGAATTAGCAGCAAACTCTTTTGCCCAAACCAAATCAACCGGCAACAGAATTTCACAGCCTGCAACCTTAGCCGTTGCTAAAATTTCACGCGCCGTATCGACCATATCGGGTTGTAACAAAGAGTTCGATTCGCTGACGGCATCATAACCCAAAGCCTTTAAAAAAGTATGCGCCATACCGCCCGAAATAACAAGCTTATCAACTTTTTTAACAAGATTATTAAGCAAATCAAGCTTTGTTGAAACTTTTGATCCGCCGACAATCGCCATCAACGGACGCTCCGGATTGTTCAAACCTTTTGTTAAAGCATCAACTTCTTCTTGCATTAAAAGTCCCATGGCAGACGGCAATTGTTTAGCCGCTGCGACCATTGAGGCATGTGCACGGTGAGCCGTTGAAAATGCATCTGAAACATAAGCGTCAGCTACCTTAACAAGCTCTTTTGCAAAATCCTCGTTGCCTTTCTTTTCTTCATCATAAAAACGCAGATTTTCTAAGAGCAAAACTTCATCAGCTTTCATATTTTTAACCGCATCGGCAACTTTTTCACCGATACAATCTTCAACAAATGTAACCTTAGAGCCGAGTGCTTTTTGCAAATCAGAAACAATGTGCGAGAGTGAGTTTTTCATATCGCCTTTGCCTTCCGGCCTTCCGAAGTGCGAAATCACAACAACCTTCGCGCCCTTTTTCATCAAGAGCTTGATTGTCGGCACGGTGCGGTCGATTCGCGCCGTATTTGTTACCTTAAAATTTTCATCCATCGGCACATTCAAATCAGCCCTGAGCATAACAACTTTGCCGTTCAAATCACCTAAATCTTCAATTGTTTTATAAGCCATAATATTTTCCTTTTTTCTTTTATAAATTTCCCCGCCGACAGGACGGGGAAATTTTTTGTTTTGATTATCTGTAAAGACTAGCCGTTAACTTTACCCATATGAGCGATAAGGTCTAACACTTTGTTAGAATAACCCCATTCGTTATCATACCAGCTGACAATCTTAACGAAAGTCGGTGTTAATTGAATACCGGCTTTAGC
>DBVW01000015.1 GCA_002308495.1 Alphaproteobacteria bacterium UBA1254 | reverse complement strand
TTTGCAAGAAACAATTCTCTCGGAAGAAGGCCTTCGCTTTGGCAAGCGTAGCCTGCAAAAACGCCTTGGTCACCCCAACCGCCGTCTTGAACGCCTTGCAGGATTTCACAAGATTGAGAACCGATAAGGTTGATGATTTTTAGGTTTGTGATGTCAATGGCGTTGTCGCTCCAAATTTGATGATAACGTTCATCATAACCGATCTCTTGAAGCGCTTCTTTGACGTATGAGTCAATGTTTTTTAAGTTAATGTTGCCGCAAATTTCACCGCCTAAGACGACCGTGTTTGCCTTGACCATAACCTCAACGGCGTATTTGACATTTTGGTCTTGTTCAATTGCGCGATCTAAAATATATTCTGAAATGAAATCTGCTGTTTTATCGGGGTGTCCTAAAGACACAAATTCTGCTGTTTTAAGCATTTTTAATTCTCCTTATTTAGTCCGTTTAAGTGCCGGACAAGTTAGGTTAAATCCACACGTTAGAACTGCAACCTATCACAAAAAAAATGATTGTCAAGAAAGAAAATTGAAAAAGAAAAAAAGGTGACTTAACAAGTTTTTATCCTGCGTTCTTAAACAGGTATATCGCCCTTTGTGCAGGAATATACATCGCCTTTGCTTTGCGCTTGCCCTTCTTTCCCTCACCCTGATAAACCATTTTCGGTTTTTTCTTGACAACGTCAGATTTTTGTAGTATATTATTATTCAAAGAGCCAAGCAGGGTTTTCACTTGCGTCCGCAATTGGAGCGTGTCCAGTGCCTGTTGGCTCTTTATGTATTTTAAATTTCCTTCGTTAATGTTTGTCTCAATAAAATTACTTATTTTTGTTTTACCATAAAAACTAGGGATAAAATGATATCCTCCCTCTTGTTTTTTGTTAGGTGATATTGCAACAATTACTTGTTGCCCTTTTTTATCCACCGCGTCCAAAACAGCTACAAGCCTACCATCAACGCTACGCGAGTCCATTACCATAATAGGATCAGCAAATAATTCAGGCAAATCCTCAACAACATTAAGAGGAACGTAATGTTTTTCAATACTATCTTTAAGTATAACATCTTTGTTCGTCCTAACCATACCCGCAGACAAACCAAGTTCTTTATAAACTTGAGGTAATTCACCTACACGGATTCTTGTTTCATCGCCTCTCTCGACCGCTCTTAAATCGCTGATATATGTTCTTTTATCTTTATCTTTTGGCTTAAACAGATTTTTTACCATATCCACCACACCGCTCTGATAAAAAATATCCGGATTGTCTTTGCTAAACGTGCCTCGATTGTCAACGGATTTGATTTGTTCGGGATTAAAGACAATAATTGTTCTGTTATCATTGTGAGAAAAAACAATATCATCATTTATGAGTTTATTTTTTTTTGTTGGATTATTAAGTAAATTTACGAAATTGTTGTTTAGCATTTTTAACCTCATAAAATTGGAGTAATTTTTTAGAGTTTTTTAAACCCTCATTTATAGTATAGCAAATCAAAGATTCGCTTGTCAAATTTTCAGGCCATATATAAAAACGGCGGGTTTTCTCCGTGTTTATTAAAATAGAAATAAAACAAAAAAACACCTCTTGCTTTATCAAGAGGTGTTTTTTTGTTTCAGGGTAATTACAGATTTTTGATGATTTCAACAAAAAGGCTGACACCGAAACCTGATGCACCTTTCGGCGTGAGCGGTTTGCCTTTTGTTTCTTTATCCATGCCGGCGATGTCAAGGTGCGCCCATTTAACGCCTTTTTGGATAAATCTTTGTAAGAAACAAGCTGCTGTGATTGAGCCTGCGTTTCTTGATTCGCTGATGTTTTTCATATCGGCAATATCAGAATCCATCATTTTGTTGTAGGCGGCATTTAACGGAAGCTGCCATACTTCTTCCGAACAAGCTGTGCCGGCTTTTTTGATTTTTTCGATAAAAGATTGGTCGTTGCCCATAACACCTGCCATTTCCGTGCCGAGGGCAACCATAATGGCGCCGGTGAGGGTTGCAATATCAATCACTTTTTTGACACCGTATTCGGATTGGATATACCACAAGCAATCGGCTAAGACCAATCTGCCTTCGGCATCGGTGTTCAAAATTTCAACGGTTTGACCGGACATTGATGTAACAATATCGCCCGGACGAGAGGCCGTGCCTGAGGGCATATTTTCAACAAGACCGACGACACCGACGACATTGACGGGCAATTTTTGCAGGGCAATGACTTTTAAAGCGCCGACAACAGCAGCGGCACCTGCCATATCTTGTTTCATATCCCACATGCCGTTGCCCGGTTTTAAGGATATGCCGCCCGAATCGAATGTGACACCTTTACCGACAAGACCTAAATCAAAGTTTTCATTTTCTTTGTTGCCTATCCATTTAATGACAGCAACGCGCGGCTTGTTTTCCGAACCCTGTGCGACGGCTAAGGCCAAATTGAAATCATTTGATTTCATGCGTTTTTCATCTAAAATTTCGACATCAAGACCTAAATAGCCGAGGCGGCGGATGTCATCTGACATCATTTGCGGGGTCATGTTGTTTGAAGGTTCGTTTGTGAGGTCCCTTGCATAACGCACACCGTTTGCCAATGCGGCATAGGGTATATATTGTTTCGAACTTAAGGGTTTACCTTTGGTTTTAAAATAAACGGTTTCAAGTTTTGGAAAATTTTTTTCGTCGCGTTTTGTGATGTATTTGTCAAATGAATAGGATCCAAGTTCAATTCCAAGAGCCATCTCATAGGCCGCATTGTTCTCAAACTCTTTCGGTATAAGGATCAGCGCTTCTTTTTCTTTTTTGATGTGTTTATATATTTTTCCGCCGAGTATGCGATAGTTTTTTTCATTTTTAATATCCGAAATAACAATGACGAATTTGCGTTTATAGGAATTGATTGTTAAAATATCACCATTTTTCGCGGATTTGGAACGAATATAGTGCATGAGCATCATAGCATCATCTTCAGGCAGAAATTTTTTGAGAGATTCCGCCGTCGGTTTGCTTGCACTGAAAATTGTTGTCGCAACGTTTGATAATCTTTTGTTTTCAAAAATATATTCAACCATTTTTTTCTCCTAAAGTAATTTTTGGAGAATTATAAATCATAATGTTCTAAAAATCTGTTACTTTTTTTTAAAAAATCCATTGCTTTAAAAATTGTTTTGATTTATATTTGGACAAAATGTGATTTTGGCGAGATTTTAATGGCACAAAAGGGCAGTAAATACAGGCGTAAGCATATCATTGAAGTTGCAGATAAACGCTCGGAAGAGCTTGAAATTGCAATGAAGCCTTATTTGGCTGTTTTGTATCACGATAATGAATATATTGACGATTTTTACAATCTTTCAATTGAAGATGCCGGCAGAGCTTATGAAATGCTTTCGAAACTTTCCAATGAAACGGGAAAGAAAAAAACAAAACTTAATATGAAGGCAGCGGAAAAATTAGATGAGATTTTACAAGCTGCCGGATTTAAGCGTGCGCAATATGACGGAAATTATTTGCATAAGCAAGAAGTTTTGATGATACGTATGGATTTTTACGGAACGATTGACCGTTTAAAGCAAGGATTGAGAGAAAGAGAATTAAGCCCTTATTACAGAGAACTTATGGACAATCCTTTGCAAAAACGTCCGAAAACCGTAGAATATGATTTTGAATCTTCGCCGTCATGGAAGTTGTTTTCGAGATTTCAAAGTTTTCGCCACATTGAAAGAAATTTAAAAGCTTATTTGGTCAAATATAAAATTGATCCTCAGATTTTGCAACTTATGACTCCGCGTGATTTTTCGGATTTGGTTGTACAGGCATTTCAAAAACAGAGCAATGAACAAAAAATTACTTTTCAGAAAGAAATTTCGGTTCGAAATGAATTTGTGAGAGATTTGGCCCGACGTCAGGGAGATCAAATGGCTGAGATGCTCCTTAAACAAGGTTGGGATGAGCGCTATGTGTATTCAATGCTTAATATGATGAAGCGGTTTGGTAAATATAATTCATCAAAGCTTGTGATTACGGAGCTTCGTTTTACGGAAAAAGTTCTTGCCGACTTAAAAAAAGAAAATATCAACTGCAAAGGCTTTAAGCTCGGAGAAAAAATCCCTCAAGTGTTGATTGATTCTCTTATAGATGCAAAAAAAGGATATTTGCTTGCAGCACGAGATGAAAATGGAAAGAAGCTTAACGGCGCTGATTTTCCATCTTTTGATGTGCACCATAAACATGCAGTTACTGATGCCGGTGATTTGAAAAGTGTGGCGTATGCAAATTATAAAAAGAACTTGTGCTTGGTAAGAGCTGATATTCACAGTTTGTTTATTCACAGATGTGACAGAGTTAAGCAACGCGGACAAACAAAGAGCTATTCTAAAAGGCTTGAGTTTGTAGATGCAGATACTGTTTTTGTGATTGGTTTTAAGCCGAAAGAGAGAATGTCTTTTGATTTTAATAAAGCTAAGCAAACAAAACGCAACAAAATAGATGATCAACACGTTGTTAATTATGTCGAATGTATGAAACAGCTTGCGCTTAATCAGGCAGCATATGACCGATCACACCATAAAGATGTGTTTAATGTGGATCAGGAAGTTGAACGCTATAAAAGTAAAAATTATCGCAGAATGAATAAACAATGTAAAATGTTGTTGAAAAAGGTACGTACAAGATGATGAATCTGATTAACACTTTGAAAAAAAATGGTTATGAAGTGCAAGAAGGGCCTTTCACTAAAAGAAATGTGATTGAAACACAAAAAGAGCTTGTCAAATCAGGATATCCGTTTTTGCCGATAGAGTTTCTTACATTTTTGCAAAGTTATAATGGTTTGAGAGGTGAAGATTCTGCTGTTTTGGGAATTGATCCGAGAGATAAAGGGCTTGATATCGTTGTGTTTAATGAAATTCATAATGGCTCAAAAGATATGGTCATTTTAGGTTATGATGACTTTTGTTTTTTGGTTTATGATGAAAGGCAAAAAGATTATTTCCTTGTTGACAGAGAAACGGGTGATGAGTTGGAAAGTTTTTCTGCCGAGGGTTTGGCTGAAGGTTTAAATTCAATTTTGCATTACTGAGAAAAGATGACTAATATTTTTAAAGCAAATGATGAAAATATTTTGAAAGCCGCCGAAGTTATTTTGCAAGGCGGTTTGGTCGCTTTTCCGACTGAAACGGTTTACGGTCTTGGTGCGAACGTTTATGATTCAAAGGCAGTCGTTTCAATTTATGAGGCCAAAGGGCGTCCTTCTTTTAATCCGCTTATTTCACATATTGCGGAAATAGATTTTTTAAAGACGTATGCGGCTGTCGATGAACGGGTTCTTTCACTTGCAAAACATTTTTGGCCCGGACCTCTGACTTTTGTTTTAAACAGAATAGAAGAAAATCCTGCCATTGATTTAGCTTGTGCCGGTCTTAAAACGGTAACGGTACGGATGCCGAATCATCCGGTTGCACTTGAACTTATTAAAAAAAGCGGTGTACCGATTGTTGCGCCATCGGCGAATAAATCACAAACCATATCACCGACAACAGCTTTGCATGTTGCGGAAAGTTTGGGTGATAAAGTTGATATGATTTTAGATGGCGGAAAATGTAAAGTGGGTGTTGAGTCTACGATTATTGATTTAACGACACGACAAGTCGTTTTGCTCAGAGCAGGCGGCATTGCTTTAGAAGATTTGGAATCTTTTTTGGGTGAAAAGATTTTAATTTCTCATGGAAATCCTGATTTGCCGTCATCTCCCGGACAGCTTTTAAAACATTATGCGCCCACACATGAATTCAGAATAAATGCAACCAGGCGTGAAAATGGTGAGTTTTTCATCGGTTTCGGAGATGTCGAAGATTGTGATTTAAATTTGAGTTCAAGCGGTAATTTATCTGAGGCGGCGGCTAATTTGTTTGCATTTATGCGTATTGCTGATGCGGACGGGCGCAAAATTGCGATGTCTCCCATTCCTGAAAAGGGATTGGGGTTAGCTATCAATGATCGCATTCGCCGTGCCGCATATAAAAAAACTCGTATAATGGATAACTGATACAGACGCCGTCCTTCGCGCTCGGTCGGGCGTCTTATTATTTATTGCATTCTTCGAGCTTTTTTGAAAAACACAAATAACGACTGGTTGATATTTAATTCTTTTCAATTTATCCCCTACATAAAAAATGCGCTTTACATCTTTAAATATTGTGCATATTCTGATAGGGTCATTAGAATAAATGAAAAGGAATAAGAAAATGACCAAAAATGCTCAAGAAGATTTTTTATCTGATATCAAAGAAAATAAGATTTCTGTTACGGTATTTTTAATTAATGGTGTCAAATTGCAAGGTGTGATTACGTTTTTTGACGATAATGCTTTGTTGTTGCGGAGAGACGGTCATACACAGCTTGTTTATAAGCATGCGGTATCAACGATTATGCCTTCGCAAGCGGTTGATGTTGCTGAAAATTAAAAGTGCTTGAATTAGAGCAAAACAAAACCACAAACACAATTGTCATCTGTCCGGATGTTGTTGGCAATGGTTTGGCTTTTTCTGCCGAAAGCAGAGAAGGTGAAGCTGTCGGCTTAGCACTTGCTATTGGTTTGAATGTTGTTTATGTCGAAACGATTCGAATAAAGGAAATTAAGCCGGCAACGTATTTTTCAAAAGGTTTTGTTGAAAAGTTATTGCCGATTATTGAAGAACAAGGCGTTTTTTTGGTTGTTGTTGATACTGCTCTGACACCTATTCAACAACGAAATTTAGAAAAATCCTTAAAGGTTAAAGTTATTGACAGGACGGCTCTTATTTTGGAGATTTTCGGAGAGCGTGCTCAAACAAGCGAAGGCAAACTGCAGGTGGAACTTGCACATTTGACTTATCAACGTTCAAGGTTAGTGCGTTCTTGGACACACTTGGAGCGTCAACGCGGCGGTGCCGGTTTTTTGGGCGGTCCGGGTGAAAAACAGATTGAACTTGATAAACGCATTATTGGCGATAAGATCGTTAAAATAAAGAAAGAACTTGAAAAAGTAAAAAATACACGCGGTCTTCAACGCGGTAACAGAAAAAAAGTTCCGTATTCCGTGATTGCGCTGGTCGGATATACAAATGCCGGAAAATCTTCGCTTTTTAATCGTTTGGCGAATGAAAATGTTATGGCGGAAAATATGCTGTTTGCGACTTTGGATCCTGTTTTGCGTAAAATCAGGCTTGCTTCCGGCAAAGAAGTTATTTTATCGGATACGGTAGGTTTTATTTCGAATTTGCCGCATGAGTTGGTCATGGCTTTCCGTTCTACATTGGAAGAGGTTTTAGAGGCTGATATTATTATCCATGTCCGAGATGTTTCAAATCCGGATTGTGAGATCCAACGCAAAGATGTGTTGGCTGTTTTGCATCATCTCGGGTTAAAAAATATTGAAAATAATGATAATTATATCGAAATTTTCAATAAAACAGATTTGTTGTCCTGTGATGAGAAAAAATCGTTGGAACAAAAAGTAAAGCGTTCAAAAAATGAACAGCTTTGCGTTTCTGCTTTGAGCGGTGAAGGCTGTTCGGATTTGCTTGAATTGATAGATGAAAAATTATCACGGCAATCTAAAACTTTTTCTTTGATATTGCCCGCCTCGGATGGTAAAAGTTTGAGCATTATTTATAAATATGCAAAAGTTTTAAGTATAACCGAAAATGAAGATCAAATAATGATTCTCGCAAAAGCGGATGCTGTTCACGCTGATAAGTTAAAATCAATATTGCCGAATTATTTTACGGCGTTTTAAAAATTTGGATTAGAGCAGTGCTTTATTTTTGTTTGTCAGGATTTTTAAAATGTTTGACAGTTCTTCTTTTAAATTTTGACGATCCACGACAATATCTACCATTCCGTGTTCTTTCAGATATTCGGCGTGTTGAAAGTTTTCGGGAAGCTTTTCACGAATCGTCTGTTCGATTACACGTTGTCCCGCGAAACCGATAAGACTACCCGTTTCGGCAATATTGATATCGCCAAGCATTGCAAACGAGGCAGATACACCGCCGGTTGTCGGATCTGCAAGAATAGAAATAAAAGGTATTCCTTTTTCTTTTAACAGATTAATTGCGGCCGTCGTTCTGGCCATTTGCATCAACGAAAGAATGCCTTCCTGCATACGAGCTCCGCCTGAAGATGCCACAGTAATAAAAGGTATTTTTTGTTTTAAGGCAAGCTCGGCGGCTTTGACGATACCTTCACCGACAACGGTTCCCATTGAACCGCCCATAAATGAAAAATCCATCGCAGCCAAAACAACATCCACATCGCCGATTTTTCCGGTAGCAATTTTAAGTGCATCTTGGTTTTCGGTTGATTTTCGATTGTTTTTAAGACGATCGGTATATTTTTGAGAATCCTTGAATTTAATCGGATCATCAATTAATTGAGGCAAGTCAACTAAAGTGAATTTTTCATCATCGAAAAGCATTTTTAACCGTTTGTCAACGTAAAGCCTCAAATGGTGTCCGCAAGAAGTACATACATAAAGAGATTTTTTAAGTTCTTTCGAAAAGAGCATCTGATTGCAATTCGGGCATTTAACCCACATATTGTTTGCAATTTCTTTCGGTGTCGTTTTTTGGATTTTCGGACGAACGATATTGATAAACCAGTTCATAACAGGTTACCTTGTTATTGATTAGTCTTTTTTAAATTTAAACATATTTGCAATTTTTGTTTTAAACGGTGTTTTTTGTTCATTCGGAACAGAAACTTTGAGGTGTTCAAAATTTTGTTGCAAATGAGAAAAATTACTTGTCAATTTTTCGTGTTGTTTGTTTAAAGCTTTGTGTGCCTTTTTTTCTTCACGTAATTTGGATCGCAAGGGCGCTCCGGCCATATAGCCGTCAACGCGCCCGATAAAATATCCGAGAAAGAATAAAACAATCATCAGCACACTGACAGATACGCTTATATCAATATTGAAGGGTTTTAATGAAAACTTTGCAAAATCATTGTTGATTGCCGCTAAGACAATAACCAAGATAAATACAGGTATTTCAATAATGCTTCGAATAAAATTCATATTACCCTCCCGAGCAGTAGCGTATGATTATTTTGAAGGATTGAGCTGATTGTGTAATTCTCTGCCTGTTTTAAAATGAACAAAATGACGCTCACCGACAGAAACCACTTCGTGCGTCTTCGGGTTTTTGGCCATTCTTGCCGAACGCGAACGAACGGAAAAAGCTCCGAATCCTCTGAATTCAACACGTTTTCCTTCGGCGAGAGAATCGATGATTGTTTTAAAGACAACACTGACGATTTTTTCAACGTCTTTGATGGTTAAATTAGGGTTCTTTTTTGCAATTCTTGCGATTAATTCTGATTTTGTCACTTTTACCTCGTAAAAAAATATTGTTGATTAAAGATACTTATTAAATACAGCTTTGTATTTTAAATTTCCAGTTTTTTTTTTATTTTACACAGACATCTGCCGCTTTTAAATAAAGAGGCTTCGGAAAATCGGTTCTTTTTTGCTCAAAACGAAGAATTCCGAGCAATGCGATGTTTTCAATCGGAGGACAGGAAGCAAAGATTGTGTCGCAAATGTACAGACCGCTTGTCTTTGATAAAAATCGTTGTGCTCCGTCGCCGGTTATAATGACACGCTTATTTTGCAGATCGTGTATAATATCGTTATAAAAAGCCGTTTTCGGTTGCGCCGTTTTCTTTAGATTTTGATCATAATAACAAGTGTAAAAATCATCTCTTTTGGTTTCAACCAGAGAGACAATACAATCGGCGTCAAAATTTTTTGTGTTAAAGACGTAAGCATCAAAGGCGTTGATGCCGCAAAGGGTAAGATTTTCGGATGCAAGTCCGAACGCCCGAGCAGCGGCAATGCTTGATCGAACACCGGTAAAAGATCCCGGTCCGACGCATACAACCATCAGACTCAGATCTTTGATACTTAAGTTTTGTTTTTTGAGCATGGTGTCAATTTGAGGAATTAATACTTCGCTTTGTCCGAAGTTCATTTCCCGACAAAAAGAATCTACTTTTGTTTTGTCTTTCATCAAAACGATTGAGCAAAAAGCCGTTGTTGTATCAAAAGCAATTGTCCACATTTTTATTCACCAGGCTAAAAAATATGTTTACGCGTTAAGGTTTATAATATAAAATTTCGGAACTGACAATAATTTTTTTTGCTGAAGTAAAAAAATGGATTTTGATGTTTTGCAAGCTCTGCTGTGTGTTAGTTTAATCGTTTCGGCCGTTTTGATTGCCGCCGTGATAGATTTTCGTGTTAAATATTTGCGTTTAAAACAAAAGAATTATTTCTTAAATCGAGACAGAGATCGGTATGCTGAAACGATTTATGCCTCAAAGGACGGATATTTTGCCTTTATCTATCCTGATGAGTTTATTAAGGATCCTCTTAAAAGCGTTAAAGATCGGTGTTCCAGAAGACTTGCCGTTATGCTTAATTTAAAAAACGGACGACAATCTTCTTTTGAAGATGTGCTGAATGTTTTTTATAAGGAAGATGCACGCAAATTACAGAAATATTTGCTCTTAATGCGTGAAGACGGACTGTCTTTTGAAGATACTTTTGTTATGAAGTCAAACAAAAGAGAAATACGTGTGTTCGGCAGTAGAATTAACGGAGCAGACGGGAATTTATATTGTGATATGTTGTGGTTTCGGGATTTAAGTGCGGAACAGGCTAAAATCGAAGATCTTGAAAAAGAAGCAGCAAATCAAGATCATAAAATTAAAGCTTTGGAATCTTTGATTGATAATTTGAAAACTCCGGTATGTTTAAAAAACAATAAGCTTGAAACGAAAATTGTCAACAGCAAGTATGCCGAAGTTTTAGGGTTGCCGGATAAAAAAGCTTGTTTTTCGGAACATGAGCCGACGGATGTGGAAAAAGTTTCGAATCAGCTTTCGCAAGCGGCTATCGAAACGAATCAAATACAAAAGCGAAATATGCATATTGTTGTGAACGGACAAGGTCGTTATTATGAATTTTTTGAAATGCCTTTTCATGATGCAGATAAACTTGATGAAATCGGAACGGTCGGACAGTTAGTGGATATGACGGAATTAGATGAAGTTAAACGCCATTTCAAAATTCATCAAAGCGCTCATTTGGAGGTTTTGTCGGCATTAGGAACGGCATTTGCTATTTTTGATAACAAATCCGATTTGATATTTCATAATAAATCTTTTATGCAGTTGTGGCATCTGACACCGGAGGATTTGGGTGAAAAGCTTTCGTATGCTTCATTTTTAAACGTAATCCGTAACAAACGAATGTTGCCGGAAGTCAGTGATTTTAAGGCTTATAAAACAGAAGAGGACAAGCTTTTTACCTCACTGATAGAACCGAAGGAAAACTTGTTGCATTTGCCTGACGGTAGGACAATCAGAAGGGTTGTTCTGCAACATCCGAACGGCTTAATTTTTGCTTATGAAGATGTTTCGGACAGATTGGCGGCAGAGCGCACGATTCATGAATTGATGATGGTTCAAAAAAATATTTTAGATAATGTTTCGGATGCGGTTTTGGTTTTTGGTCAGAACGGACAGCTTCAATATTTTAACGGAGCTTATGTAAAGCTTTTTGCGGCAGATAGCGCAAAACTTCAAAATTTGCCGCATATTAACGATATTTTTGAAATGCAGAAAACATTTTTTAACAAAGTGGACAGTTGGGAAAATTTGAAACAACATATGACGAAGCACATTTTTGATATATGTGCGACTTTTAAATTGGAGCGAGATGACGGACAAGTTTTGGAAGTTCGTCCGGTTATGTTGACAAACGGTTTGATTATGGTCAGTTATGTCAGAAGTTTAATTTAAAGTTGAGCATATATGTTTGACAAATGAATTTGTTTGATACATAATAAAAAGAGTTTTTGAGGAAAATTTTGTGAGTAAAAAAGATAACGATTATAAAAAGACAGAAGAATCCGCATTTTCTTGGAAAAAGAACGGATTTGATGTGCATGAGCATTTGACTTTAAAAAACAATACATTGGAAGCCGAAGCATATCAAGAATCGCAAAAAAAAGAGAAACCTAAGAGATTTAAAAACAATGAAAAGAATCTTCCTGTCGGATTGCAAAAAATACGTAAGAAAGTTCGGGAAGTTTATGATGAAGACGAAGATGAGGAGGAAGACGAATACGGTTATACGTTTGTTCATATTCCTTCTGTCGAAAATGAAGAAGATGACCGTTTGCTTAAAGGTTTAACCGAATCCGAAAAACGAGATTTAAAACAGCAACAAACAATCAAAAACATGAGGGCTCAACAGGATGCAGGGCGTATGGAAGCTTTGCATATGGCCAATAATATGGCGAAAGATGTGGGATTGAAGGGGTTGAGTAAAAAAGCGGTCAGCGAAGGGATGCAAAGGGCGGAATTTAAGCCTCAGGAAATACAGGATTCAGCAATTCAAAAAGATATAGCCAAGAGACTCGGCATTAAAGGCAAGCTAGAAAGCGGCAAAATTGTTGAAGCGGCACGTGGAATTAAGAAAGTTGAAAATTTAGGCGGGCAGAAAGCAACTAAGAACATTGATATGAAAGATATGGTTAAAGCCGGCGAAGATAAGTTGGATGAAATTAAGCTTGCGGAACTGATTTTGGAAAAATCAGGCCAGGATGTTAAAAAACGTAAGCTGAAAGTAGAGAAAAGCAAAGAAAAAATTGAATTAAAACATCTTGAAAATAAAGAGCCTAAGGAGGTTGAAAAAAAGAAAAAATCAACAGCCTTTAAGTTGCAGGATGATTTTAGCAGATAAGTTGCGGCAATGATTTGACAGTTAAAAAAAGATGTTTTATACTCTTTTGAAATGAAATAATTTTATTTTGGGGAAAATTTTATGGAAACGTCGTATTATACATTAGTTGAAAAACAGGATTTTTATGAGATTATTGAAAATAAATATGGCGAATTAGCCGTATTTATTGATGCAAGACCGGGAACGCCGGTTGAGCCTGTTTTGGAGTTTGACGGTAAAGAGACAGCGCTTTTGAAAAGAGATGAACGGCTGGCTGTTCGTCTGGATAATATAGATCCCGAAACAAAAAACATTTTAGCCGAAAGAGAAGTTGTTTTGATTGTTGAATTGCAAGGTGAGGTTGTGGAACGAGTTTATGGCGTTCCTGTCGAAAATGTTGAGGAAATTGTTTTCAACGGTCGTCAAACCCGTGCAGATGAGCTGGTTAAAGCTAAAAGTAAAGCCGATGTGATTAATTCTTTCGGTGCAATTAAAAGTTGGGTCGGCGGGAAAAAATAATGATTGGTTTGGTTTTAGTTACTCATGGCGCGTTGGCCGAAGAATTTTTATCTGCGATGCAATATGTTGTCGGTCCGCAGAAACAGATTGCTTCGGTCGGAATTTTTCCGAACGATGATTTAAAAAAGCGCAGAGAAGAAATTTTGGAAAAGGTGCATGAAGTTGATGCGGGGGCCGGTGTTATTGTTTTAACGGATATGTTCGGCGGAACACCTTCTAATTTATCAATTTCTTTGATGGATAAAGAAAATATAGAAGTTGTGGCCGGGTTGAATTTACCCATGCTGATTAAGCTGGCAAGTCTGCGTTCGAATTCGGTTTTGAAGGAAGCTGCTTTGGCGGCTGAAGAGACCGGAAAAAAATATATTAATGTCGCTTCCAGAGTTTTAGGGCATTAAAATGTCGACCGGCGTTGTTTTGGAAAAAGATTTAACCATTCAAAATGAAAAAGGTTTGCACGCCAGAGCAGCGGCGACTTTTGTGAAATCAATTGAGGGTATTGATGCGGAGGTTTTTGTGTCGCGCTTAGGGCAAGAAGTCGGCGGAGATTCAATTATGGGATTAATGATGCTTTCTGCTTCGAAGGGAACCGTTATTCATATTAAAACACAAGGAAAAGAGGCTAAGAAAGCGATGGACGTACTGACGGTGTTGATAGATTCTAAATTCGGGGAGGAATAGTTTTTTAACCTCTTGAGTTTTAAGAATTTGGTTTTTATATCTTAGTGTGATTAAATTATTGAAGGATTGTTTGAATGAAAATGAATAGAAATTTTTTGATTTGGGCGCTTATTTTCTTAGGTTTGTTTTTGTTTATGAACATCGGCGGAATGCCGACCAATCGTGTGTCTCAAGATAAATTGGCCTTTTCTGATTTTATGAACGATGTCGAAAACAAGCGTGTTTCGGAAGTTACGATAAGCGGTCCGGATGTTTATGGAAAGATGGTTGACGGCACATCGTTTTATACTTATGCGCCATATGATCCTTCAATGATTGAAACAATGCGTAAAAATAATGTAAAAGTTAATGCGAAGCCTGTTGATACCAGCTCTTCAACATTTTGGGGTGTCGTTGTTTCGTGGTTTCCGATGTTGTTGTTAATCGGTGTGTGGATTTTCTTTATGCGGCAGGCCAATTCCGGAAACAATAAAGCGATGAGCTTCGGAAAATCACGTGCCAGATTAATTGAAAACACTAAAAAAGTTACTTTTGCCGATGTCGCCGGTGCGGACGAATCGAAACAAGAGCTTGAAGAAGTGGTTGACTTTTTGAAAGATCCGAAGAAATTTTCAAGACTGGGCGGACGAATCCCTAAAGGCGTTTTACTTGTCGGACCTCCGGGAACGGGTAAAACCCTTTTGGCAAAGGCTGTGGCCGGTGAGGCTGATGTGCCGTTCTTTTCCATTTCGGGTTCTGATTTTGTGGAGATGTTTGTCGGTGTTGGTGCATCGCGTGTGCGTGATATGTTCGCTCAGGCCAAGAAAAATGCGCCATGCTTGCTGTTTATAGATGAAATTGATGCTGTCGGGCGTCACAGAGGTGCCGGATTAGGCGGCGGAAATGACGAGCGTGAGCAAACATTAAACCAGCTTTTGGTTGAAATGGACGGTTTTGAAGAAAATGAAAACGTTATTTTAATTGCGGCAACGAACAGACCGGATGTTTTGGATCCGGCGTTATTGCGACCGGGGCGTTTTGACAGACAGGTTGTCGTTACAAATCCGGATATAAAAGGACGTGAAGAAATTTTGAAAGTTCATGTCAAGAAAGTGCCGCTTGCCAAAGATGTTGATTTGGCGGTTGTTGCTCGCGGAACACCGGGCTTTTCGGGTGCGGATTTGGCAAACCTTGTTAACGAGGCAGCTCTTTTGGCAGCTCGTAAGGATAAGCGAAAAGTTACCGCTCAAGATTTTGATGAAGCAAAAGATAAGGTTTTGATGGGTAATGAGCGTAAATCAATGGCGATGGATGAAAAAGAGAAAATGCTGACGGCTTATCACGAAGCCGGGCATGCCATTTGTTCGCTTAATGTGAAAGAAACAGACCCTATCCACAAAGCAACGATTATTCCGAGAGGCAGGGCACTCGGTATGGTTCAGCAATTGCCTGAAAAAGACCAATATTCTTATACACGTGCAAAAATGCTTTCCCGATTGATCATTTTGATGGGCGGAAGAGCCGCGGAAGAATTAAAGTTCGGCTACGATGCCGTTACTTCGGGTGCGTCTTCGGATATTGCCGGTGCGACGAATTTGGCACGTTCAATGGTAACTGAATGGGGCATGAGCGATTTGCTCGGACCTATCCAATATGCCGATAACTCAAATGAAGTCTTTTTGGGACGTGCCGTGACGCAAAATAAGAATATGAGTGAAGAAACAGCGCGTTTGGTTGATGCCGAAATTAAGCGTTTGGTGACAGAAGCTCATGAAGAAGCCTTAAAGATTTTGAAAACCAAAAAGAAAGATTGGGAATTGCTTGCCAAAGCCATGATGGAATATGAAACCCTGACGGGCGATGAAATCAATGCCGTCTTAAAAGGCGAAAAGATTGATAAATCGAAAGACAAGCCTGTGGCGGCGGATAAGAAGACGCAAGCGTCTGTTCCCGAAGTTTAAGAGCTTGTCTGGTAGGGCTTGTCTAATGGGCTACTAACAAGCGCTTTTTCTCCTTGTGTAGCTATTTGTACACGGCGTCAAAAAAGCACTTATTATTAGCCTCATTATCCAAGCCCATTGATGTTGTTATTAAAAAAAACCTGCGTGCCGGTGAGGGCGCGCAGGTCAAAGTTTCAGAGGGCATTGAGATACATCGTGCTGGCATCACCTTCGTGAAGATTAATGGTGCGAAGATGAGTTTCGTACAGCTCGGTGGTGAACGTTGTCTCACCGAATGGTACTTCGATTCTTCTCGTCAATACTTCTTCCAATACGCGGAACCAAATCCTGTAGGTGCCGTTTTCCTCGACAGTCAGATAAACAGTGCCTTTTCCATTTTGTAAAGGGAGCTTTACATCCCTCGTTCCAGCGTTTGAGAGAGCAAGTGCATGATACATCACCCAAGTGGGATTTTTCATGATCTCTTCTTCTGTGAAAGAGGTTGTTTGGATAAAGACAGGCCGATCCACCTTTTCAGGGTCGACTTCTTTGACAGAGCTATGCTCATAGAAGTCATACTTCCTGTTGTTTCCCTTGCTGTAGAATGTTTCTCCGCCGAAGTTGATTTCATCGTTACGTTCAACAGCAATCAACTCGGCATAAGTTCTTTCATTTCCCTTTTGGCGCGTGGGAAGATCAATAATATACATCCGGCGGCCATCGTGTTTGAAAGACTCTGCCCCGTTGGCAATGGCTGTTTTGAGGATCTCTTCGTATTCCTCATAGGTGAACGGCTCAGTGTTTTTTGCAGGCTTGTTGCTACAAGAAACGGCAGCGATGAGCGCGATGGTGCAAATGATGGCTTTTTTCATGGTGATATTGTTTTAATTGTTAATAATCAATTGAAAAACAAATTATCATGAAAAAGAAGACCCCAAAGCCCTCAAACGTATAATAGACATTATACTTCCATAATAATTTGTTTTAGGATTTTATTATACCACATTTTTGGGGTTTGGGCAATAAAAATCGAACGTCATATATGATTGATTTTTCGTTATTTTTTTATATTTTTAACCTTTAAAGACGTTTTTTGTTTAAGCGGTTATTAAAAAAGTTGTGAATTACAGAGGTAAAGCTTAAAAAATTTATTGCATCAGTGCCCTAAATGCCCTAAAAAAGAAGAAAAGTTAATTGAATAAAATGGAGTTAAATACATGCTGTCAAAACTGATGGGACTTTTTTCTGCCGATATGGCCATTGATTTAGGGACTGCAAATACGCTTGTCTATGTTCGTGGAAGAGGAATTGCGTTAAATGAGCCGTCTGTTGTTGCTATTCAACAAGAGGGCGGTAAAAAACAGGTGTTGGCTGTCGGTAATGATGCCAAACAAATGCTTGGTAAAACGCCTGGAAACATTCAGGCTATTCGTCCGCTCAAAGACGGTGTGATTGCTGATTTTGAGATTGCGGAAGAAATGATTAAATATTTCATTCGCAAGATTCATAACAGACACACTTTTGCGACACCGTTGATTATTATTTGTGTTCCTTCGGGTTCGACGGCTGTTGAGCAAAGAGCCATTCAAGAATCGGCGGAAGCAGCCGGTGCACGCAAGGTTTGGCTTATTCCTGAGCCGATGGCTGCGGCAATCGGTGCGGGTTTGCCGGTCACGGAACCGACGGGTTCTATGGTTGTTGATATCGGCGGCGGTACGACTGAAGTTGCCGTATTGTCTCTTGGCGGTATCGTTTATGCCAAATCCGTTCGTGTTGGCGGCGATAAGATGGATAGCGCTATTGTTTCTTATATCAGACGCAATATGAACCTTTTGGTCGGTGAGAGCAGCGCAGAGCGTATTAAGAAACAGATCGGCTGTGCTTGTCCGCCGCTTAAAGGCGAGGGCGAGACGATGGAAATTAAAGGGCGTGATTTGTTGAACGGTATTCCGAAGGAAATTACGGTTTCTGAACGTCAAATTGCCGAGGCCTTGTCCGAGCCTGTTTCTCAGATTGTCGACTCTGTTAAAGTTGCTCTTGAAAATACGGCTCCCGAGTTGGCAGCTGATATTGTTGACAAGGGTATTGTATTAACCGGCGGCGGTGCGCTTTTGAAAAACTTGGATCAGGTTTTGCGTGATGCAACGGGGCTTCCTGTTTCGGTTGCCGAAGAGCCGTTGGCTTGTGTGGCCAAAGGAACAGGTATTGCTTTGGATGATATTCAGAAATTCAAGGGTGTGCTTTCATCAATGTATTAAAATTTATCGCGGAGATCAGAAAGGAATTAGATCAAAATGAAACGTCGCCGCGTGTTATTTATACGTTTGAGTCAGTTTCGAATTTTTTTACGTAAACTTCTTGTAACGCTTGTTGTGATATCCGCTTTCGGCTTAGTTATTTTAAGCAAGGCGGATAACGCACATTTAAATAAAACGGAAGATATTGTTTCTCGCGTTTTAAATCCGGTTATTCGTATTATACAATTGCCGGCAGACGGACTTTATTATGTGTATGAAAAGATAAGAGATGTCGCCAGAGTTTATGCTGATAATAAAGTTTTAAGATATGCCAAAGATCAGCGTGATGATTTGGAACAAAAGCTTCAAGCGCTTAAAAGCGAAAATGAGCTTTTATCTCAGATGCTTTATTATACACCGCCGGCAGAAGCCGATTTTGTTACGGCAAAAGTGGTTGCTTCCGAGGGCGATGGTTTTGTTCATTCTTTGATTGTTTATATCGGATCTGCAATGTCTGTTAAGAAGGGGCAGGTCGTGCTTCATAAGCAGGGTGTCGTCGGTCGGATTGATGCTATTCACGGGGCGTATGCACGTGTGTTGCTCATCAGCGATATTAATTCCAAAATTCCGGTTATTATTGAACGGACAAGGGCAAAGGGCATCTTATCCGGTAATAATACCGCTGTTTTGAATTTGCTTTATACGGCACCGAAGGCAGATATTGTTATCGGTGATAAAATTTTAACATCAGGTGTCGGGGGGCTGTTTCCGAGCGGGTTAGCTGTCGGTTATGTGTCTGCGGTTTCGCCTTCATCAATTGAAATTACGCCTTTAGAACCTATTGAAACGATTGAATATGTTAAAATCGTTAACTATGGGGCTTATGATGATATTTTTGAAAAAGGCGGCGATTGATGAAAGAATCTTTTGCCGAACTTGCTGCCAATCAGCTTAAAAAATTTATTCCTTTTTTTGTGACGCTTTTTTTGGTTTTGATTGATTTTGTGCCGACGCATTTGCCCCTGTCCCATTTTTTGAGACCAGATTTGGCCCTTATCTGCGTTTATTTTTGGTTGCTTTACAGATTGGATTTATTTGGGGTGGTTTCAACACTTCTGCTAGGACTGGTTGTCGATAGTTTAAGCGGTGTGCCTCTCGGGACGAATATTTGTGTTTTTATGCTTGTGTATCTTTTAACGATGATGATATCAAGCTATGTTAATACAAAACCGTTTATGATCAGTTGGCTTGTCTTTGCACTGATTGCTTTAGCC
The DNA here is from genome assembly GCA_002308495.1 of Alphaproteobacteria bacterium UBA1254. Lineage (GTDB taxonomy): Bacteria > Pseudomonadota > Alphaproteobacteria > RF32 > CAG-239 > UBA1254. The sequence continues at coordinate 4,075 of DBVW01000015.1, read as the reverse complement.
GCTTTTTTGTTTAAATGGATTTTGTTTTGTGTTTATTATCGCGTTTTTTTAACATTGCCTAATATTTTAACGACATATCTTGTAACAGTTTTGATTTATCCTTTGATAGCAAGGTTAAATATGGCTTTGCAAAACAGATATCTGAAAACAAGCGAGGATATTGATGAATAGGGATAACGATAAGGGTAAAATTTTATTGCAACGCACTTTTATTTTTGCGGTTGTAAGCGTTGTTTTGCTGTTGGGGCTTGTGTTTCGTCTTTATTATTTGCAGGTTGTGGAGGGTGAAAAATACAAAACACTTTCCGATGAGAACAGAATTTCGACGCGCGTGCTTATTCCGCCCCGCGGACGTATCTATGATCGAAACGGCGAATTGCTTGCAATGAATGATCAAAACTTTCAGGCTTTAATTATTGCGGAACAGACGCCGAACATTGATCAAACGCTTGAAAGTTTTAAAAAACTTATTCCTCTTGATGAAAGAGAAGAAGCAAAAATCAGACGTGAAATTAAAAATAACAGACGTTTTGTTCCGGTTAAAATAAAAGAAAATTTGTCTTGGGATGAGGTATCTTTATTACAATTGTATGCACCGGATTTGCCCGGCATTATTATTGATGAGGGCTTAAACAGACTTTATCCTTTAGGTGTTTATACGGCGCATTTTTTGGGATATGTCGGCGCTGTTAATCAGGCTGAGATGAATGACGATCCTTTGCTGTCGGTTCCGGGTTTTAAAATTGGAAAAACGGGTCTTGAGAAATTATGGGAAAAAGATTTAAGAGGTCAAAGCGGCAACTTAAAGTTGGAAGTGAACGCTTATGGCAGAGTGATGAAGGAAATTGAGCGTGAAAACGGCAAAGAGGGTAAAACGTTGCATCTGACAATTGATGCAAGACTTCAAAAGGTTGCTCAAGATGCATTTGGAGATCAGAGCGGAGCTGCTGTTGTTTTAGATGTTCACAGCGGAGAAATTTTGGCATTTGTTTCGGTTCCTTCGTTTGATCCGAATTTATTTACGACCGGAATTTCTGTTAAAGATTGGCAAGATTTGTTGAACAATGAGCGCCATCCTTTAACAAATAAGGTTGTCTCAGAGCATTATTCTCCCGGTTCAACATTTAAGGTTGTGGTAGCGTTGGCGGCTTTGGAAGAAGGAGTGATTGATGAAAATACAAAGTTCGGTTGTTCGGGCGTTATGGCTTTAGGTGATCATAAGTTTCACTGTTGGAAACATTCCGGACACGGGCCGTTAAATGTGGTCGGAGCGCTTAAAAATTCTTGTGATATTTTCTTTTATGAGGTGGCATTAAAATTAGGTATTAATAAAATTGCACAAATGGCGCGTATGTTGGGACTCGGCAGTGATTTTAACTTAGGGTTCGATAATATGCAAAAGGGTATTGTGCCGGATAAGGAATGGAAAGAAAAACATTTAAAATCAAAATGGCAACAGGGAGAAACGGTTATTGCGGGCATTGGTCAGGGTTATGTTTTGGTAACACCCTTGCAGCTTGCAACCATGCTTGCCAGAGTTGTTAACGGGGGTTATGCCGTAACGCCTCAGTTTACAAAATTATCGCTTAAAGAAAAAGCCAAAATTAAAAAACTTGCCATTTCGGATAAGAATATTGAGATTGTAAAAAAAGGGATGTATGAGGTTGTCAACGGAGAAGGCGGCACGGCAAGACGAGCTTATTTTAATCTTAACGGGGCCAAAATGGGTGGCAAAACAGGAACGACACAAGTCCGGCGTATCAGTATGAGAGAGCGGCAATCCGGTATTATTAAAGATGAAGATTTAGAATGGAAGTTACGTAATCATGCATTATTTATCGGTTATGCACCACATGATAATCCGAAATATGCCGTTGCTGTTGTTGTAGAACATGGATCTTCGGGTTCCGGTGTGGCAGCACCGATTGCTTCGAAAATTTTGCAAAAAGCGATTGAGCTTGGAATATAGGAGATAAAAGATATGTATGAATCCGGATTTAATCGTACGCTTTCAATTAAGGAAAAGTTTTTTGGTTTAAACTGGGGATATATTCTTTGTATTCTGCTCTTAACCGTCATAGGCTTATTTACGCTTTATTCGGCGGCAGGCGGAGCGATGACGCCGTGGGCTAAAAATCAGCTCATTCGTTTTGTTGTTTCGTTCTTTTTGATGATTGCATTGGCGCTCATTGATGTTCGTGTTTATTTAAAGTATTCGTATTTAGCCTACTTTTTTGTTCTTTTGCTGTTAATCGGTGTTGAAGTTTTCGGACATATCGGTATGGGGGCTCAAAGGTGGATTGATTTGAAACTGTTTAAATTGCAGCCTTCCGAGTTGATGAAAATCAGTATGGTTTTGTTTTTAGCGAAGTATTTTCATAGTTCTACACTCGGACAGATTGAAAGTGTGCGGGGACTTGTTGCGCCTGTTTTAATGGCTTTTTTTCCGGCAGCGCTTATTATTTTGCAGCCTGATTTGGGAACAGCTTTAATGCTGTTGTTTACAACAATGGTTATTTTCTTTTGTGTCGGCGTTCAGATGTGGAAATTTTATGCTTTGGGCGGAGGAGCTCTTGTTCTTGCACCGATTGCGTGGCACTTTTTACATGATTATCAAAAAAACAGGGTTTTAACGTTTTTAAATCCGGAAAGAGATCCTTTAGGAAGCGGTTATCATATTATTCAGTCTAAAATTGCGCTCGGGTCAGGAGGTGTTTTCGGTAAGGGCTTTTTGAACGGGACACAAAGTCATTTAAACTTTTTGCCCGAAAAACATACAGATTTTATTTTTACGATGCTTTCGGAAGAATTCGGGCTTGTTGGCGGTTTAATTGTGATCTTGCTTAATTTAATTCTTATTGTTTATGGATTTTTGTTTGCTTACCGCATTACGAGTTATTACGGAAAATTAGTTGTTATCGGCTTAAATACAAACTATTTTATGTATGTTTTCATTAATATTGCGATGGTTTTAGGACTTTTGCCTGTTGTCGGCATACCGCTTCCTTTAATTTCATACGGCGGAACGGTTATGCTTTCGGTAATGGCAAGTTTCGGTATTATTTTATGTATGGATATTAACCGAAATGTTAATTTGGGTCGCCAGTCGTTTAAAGATGATTAGACTTTTTGTTTGATTGAAAACAGATTTTTCTTTGCTATTTTCTTTTTCAAAGGAGAAAAAGATGAAGAGAATAGTGTTTTTGTTGATTGTTGTTTTTTTGTTGTTTGCTTGTGTGTTTAACAGTGCGAGTTATGATGCGCGTCTTCAAAACTGGGTCGGACAATCTGAAAATTCATTGATTTCTGCATGGGGCAAACCTACTCTTCAACGGGTTATGACCGATAATCAAAAAGTTTTGACATATATCCGATATCGGAATATTTTTGTTCCGACCGAATATTTTTATAATATGCCGATGTGGGACGCCGATGATATGCTATATACGCCATTTTTCGGTGAGTATGCCATGAGCGGATATGATCAGGTTCAAGATCAATCTTTTGAGGGTGTGTGCCAAACTTCGTTTTGGGTAACAAACAATATCATCACATCATATCAATGGAATGGCGATGCCTGTTTATAAAAAGAGCGCCTCTTAAGTCAAGAGGCGTTCTTTTTAATTCAAGTAGTTTTCTGTTCAGATTAGTAGAACTTCAAAGAAACAGAAGATGTGTTGGCATCACCGCAATCGTTAATAGCGTTGGCAACACTATAAGGTTGACCTTCACTACGAGCCGGAGTACCAAATGAACCACCGACTTGAGCTCCAGAAGCATCAGCATCACCTGAAGCAGCAGCGTCAACACCGATGAAGCCGGAACCAGCACCAGAACCCCAGTCAGCTGTAGCTAAAGCAATGCAAGCTTCTGAAGGAAGACCGCTGTATGTTACAACAAATGCCGTGTCAGTAGGAGCACCTGTCTTTGAAGTTGTTGTTGCAATGTTAACAACGCCTTTGAACGGGTTAACCAATGCAGACGCACCGTTTCTCATAGCAGCCGGAATAATACCTAATTTAATGGCTTGACCTGGGTTTAAACCATTGTAGTTGTCTTGTGTGCCATACATTGT
>DBVW01000017.1:11722-26398 GCA_002308495.1 Alphaproteobacteria bacterium UBA1254 | reverse complement strand
GCCATACCGTCTTCAATTGAGAAAATCGGGAACTTATCACACAAACCTTTATAATATTCAACCATTTGTTTTGATGTGTAAGATTTGCCTTCACCCTTCATTTCATATTTACCGTTTTCAAAAAATTCGGAAGATGCCGCATCAAGCGCAATATAAACATCCTCGCCCGGTTTATATCCGGCATCTGAAATGGCTTTAACAATGAAAGTTAAAGCTTCTTCGGCCGTTTTTAAGTTCGGTGCAAAACCGCCTTCATCACCGACGTTTGTGTTTTGACCGGCAGCTTTTAAGTTTTTCTTTAATGTGTGAAAAATTTCAGCACCCCAGCGAATTGCCTCTTTAACAGAAGGAGCTCCGATCGGCGCAATCATAAATTCCTGAATATCAATCGGGTTGTCAGCATGTTTACCGCCGTTTAAAATATTCATCATCGGCACCGGAAGCGTTCTTGCCATTGTACCGCCCAAATAACGATAAAGCGGAAGACCTGCTTCTTCTGCCATTGCTTTGGCAACTGCAAGTGAAACGGATAAAATAGCGTTTGCACCGAGTTTTCCTTTATTTTCCGTGCCATCTAAAGCAATCATTTCTTCATCAATAGCAATTTGGTCATCAGCATCCAAACCTGCCAAAGCGTCATAAATTTCATCATTAACGTGATTAACGGCTTTTTCAACACCTTTTCCCATATAACGCTTTTTATCACCGTCACGGAGCTCTACAGCTTCATGAACACCTGTTGAAGCACCGCTCGGAACAGCAGCTCTTCCGAAAGCACCGCTTTGTAAAACAACATCTGCTTCAACCGTCGGGTTACCGCGCGAATCTAAAATTTCACGCGCATGAATATCTATAATTGCACTCATAAAACATTCCTTTATTAAATAAAATTAAAATAAAAACTGTTGATAAAGTGAGACTTTTTTTATCAAAAGTCAAGAGCTTTAGGTATTATTAGCTAAAATAATCTACAATTTTTTTTGTTTGCGATTTTAAGGAAAAAATCATGTTTTCGGATAAATGGAATAAACGATTTATGGAGCTTGCTTTTTTGGTTGCTTCGTGGTCAAAAGATCCTTCAACAAAAACAGGTGCTGTTATTGTCGGTCCCGATAAAGAAATCAGAGCCACCGGTTATAATGGGCCCGTCAGAGGAGTTAAAGATGATGTTCCCGAACGTTTGGAACGTCCGACTAAATATGATTTTTTTGAACATGCCGAACGTAATGCTTTATACAACGCTTGTTTAACAGGTGTTCAAGTTAAAGGCTGCACAATGTATGCCACACATGCGCCTTGTGTTGATTGTGCACGTGCTATTATCCAAGCCGGTATTAAAACCGTTATAACAAATAAAGTTGTTATTGATGAAAAAACACCTAAAAATACTTGGCGTGATAAACTTTCTTATTCAGCACAAATGTTTGAAGAAGCCGGTGTTGAATATATCGAACTTTAATATTTTGAACTTTTTATAAAAAACCGCACTTTAAATGCTTTGATCAGTAATTATATCAAGCACATCTTATTTTTAGGAGAATAAAAGATGAAAATTTTAATTGCGGACGATCATGCTTTATTTCGAGATAATATTGCTCTTTCTTTATTAAAAATAAAACCGGACAGTATTATTTTACAGGTTAGCAGTTTTTCTCAAGTTCAACAAATTTTAAAAAAAGAACAAAATATTGATTTTATTATTTTAAATTTGGATATGGGTGATATTGAACCTTTAAAAGCTCTTGAAAATTTAAAAGAAATTTCCGATAAATTAAATATCGTTATTATCTCATCTTCCGAAGATATTAATCAAATTCGTCATATTTTAGAATATAATATTATCGGTTATATTCCAAAAAGTATTGAAATACAGAATTTACAGGAAATTTTTAAACAAATATTATCAGGTGAAAAATATATTCCTCAAGCCTTAAAAGATATTGAAAATGAAAGTATTAATAAAATAAATACCAAAACTCTTACAAACAGACAATCTCAAGTTTTGGATTTAATTGCTCAAGGAAAATCAAATAAACAAATTGCTTATGAAATAGGTGTTTCCGAAGCAACCGTCAAACTTCATATCAATGCGCTTCTTCGCTCATTAAAAGTTAATAATCGAACACAAGCTGTTATTACCGCTCAAAAAATGGGGTTGATATAAAAAAGCGCCGATATGGCGCTTTTTTTTAAGAATTCATATTATTAAAGAAATCTTGGTTATCTTTTGAAACCCTTAATTTATCAAGTAAAAATTCCATACCGTCCGTTACACCCATTTGCATTAAAACGCGACGTAAAACCCACATTTTAGAAAGTGTTGCTTTATCAACAAGAAGTTCTTCTTTACGTGTACCGGAGCGTGTGATATCAATTGTCGGGAATAAACGTTTATCAGTTAATTTACGGTCTAAGATAATTTCAGAGTTACCTGTTCCTTTGAATTCTTCAAAAATAACTTCATCCATTTTAGAGCCTGTATCAATCAAAGCTGTTGCAATAATTGTGAGTGAACCGCCTTCTTCCACATTACGTGCTGCACCTAAAATACGTTTCGGACGTTGCAGCGCATTTGCATCAACACCACCTGTTAAAACTTTACCTGATGACGGTACAACCGCATTATAAGCACGTCCTAAACGTGTGATAGAGTCAAGTAAAATCACAACATCTTTTTTTGTTTCAACCAAACGTTTTGCTTTTTCAATCACAAGTTCGGCTACTTGGACATGGCGTGTTGCCGGCTCATCAAATGTTGAAGAAATCACCTCACCTTTTACAGATCGTGTCATATCCGTTACTTCTTCCGGTCTTTCATCAATTAATAAAACCATTAAATATACTTCAGGATGATTTACGGCTATAGCGTGAGCTATATTTTGAAGCATAACCGTTTTACCTGTTCTCGGAGGTGCCACGATAAGTCCACGTTGACCTTTTCCCTGAGGTGCTATCAAATCAATTACACGTGTCGTATAATCTTTTTCACCGCAAATAATATCAAAATTTAATTTTTCGGTCGGATATAAAGGTGTTAAGTTGTCAAAATTAACACGAAGTTTTGATTTTTCAGGGTCTTCAAAATTAACTTTAATTACATTGGTTAAAGCAAAATAACGTTCATTTTCTTTCGGTGCTCTTATTTCACCTTCAACCGTATCACCTGTTCGAAGAGAATATTTTTTAACTTGTGAAGGAGCCACATAAATATCATCAGCACTTGCTAAATAATTTGATTTTGAAGATCTTAAAAAACCAAATCCGTCCGGTAAAACTTCAATCACACCATCAGCATGAATAACTTCATTACCGTCTGCAATTTTATTCATAATTGCAAAAACCAAATCCTGAACACGCATTGATGAGGCTTCTTCGACACCTAAATCTTCAGCCCATGTTAAAAGCTCTTTCGGAGACTTTTCTTTTATCTCTTTTAAATACATATCAAACCTTTAAATGTTAAAATGGAAAAAAGTCAAGAATATGACTTGTTGAGTTATATATCAGAAATATATTTTAAAGTCAAGATTTTTGACTTTAATTTTATTCACAATCCTTCTCACCTACTATTTAAATTTTTAAAATATTTGTTGTTTTTGTATATCCCTGTTTAATCTGTTTATTATTTTTTATACACAAAATTATTTTATATTTTTGAGTTTTTATTATTGAGATAATACAATATTTTATATTTTTTATACTCATAATTCACAAGATGTTGATAATATCATCAACATGTTTATAAGTTATCTGATTTATTTTAAATAATATGAATAAAAAAGTATACTTCTTAAAAACAGGGGTTTTTATACACAAATAAGTCTTTTTTTGTGTATAATTTTTGAAAGATAAAAAATGAAACTGATAGGTATTACCGGTTTTATCGGAAGCGGTAAAACAACAGTCGGCCAAATCTTCAAAGATTTAGGTTATGTTGTTTTTGATATGGATGTTTGGTGCCGAAAAATGTATTTTGAAAAAAATTTTCTAAAAGTCATCAAACAAGAATTTCCTCAAACTTTTAAAAATAATGAATTTCATAAAAAAACACTTCGAAATCTTGTTTTTTCAAACGAAAAAGAGCTTCAAAAATTAGAATCTTTAACACACCCTTATTTAAAAAATAAATTATTAAAAACAATTCATAAAAATCGTTTTAATCCTTATTTTATTTTTATCGAATCGGCTTTGTTATTTAAAATGGGTTTAAATAAATATTGTTCAAATACGATTATTACGACAGCACCTTATAAAGTGATGGAAAAACGTGTTATGTTTCGTGATAAAATAAGTGAAAATGATTTTGAAAAGATTTTTAATAATCAAGATAAAACAATTATACCTGATGTGTCGTGTTTTATTATTGATACAAATCAATCTTTAAATCATTTAAAAACAGATATTATACAAATTACGAAAGAACTTGAAACATGTTAAGAGAAATTGTTTTTGATACGGAAACAACAGGTTTTGATCCACACCAAGGTGATAAATTGGTTGAAATAGGCGCTATTGAACTTATTAATCATATTCCGACCGGTAAAACATATCATCAATATATCAATCCTCTTCGTGAAGTACCGGAAGAAGCTTTTAAAATTCACGGTTTATCTACCGAATTTTTACAAAACTATCCCCGTTTTTCCGAAATTGCGAAAGATTTTTTAAATTTTGTCGGTGATGACGGTATTTTGGTTGCTCATAATGCATCTTTTGATATGAATTTTGTAAATTATGAACTTAAACACAACGGTTTTGATACTTTAATCAATCATGAAGTTGTTGATACTTTAGAAATAGCAAAATCAAAATTTCCGGGTGCTCGTAACAATCTTGATGCGTTATGTAAACGTTTTAATATTGATAATTCAAAACGAACAAAACACGGCGCGCTTCTTGATGCGGAATTATTAGCCGAAGTTTATCTTGAGTTATTAGGCGGGGCTGAACCGTCTATGGATTTAAGTTCTGAAAATAAAGAAGTTAAAAATCAAGAAGAACAAAATATATTTGAAAAAAAATACCTTAAACCGAGAAATTTTAATTTAACAGATGATGAACAAAAAACACATGAAGAATTTTTAAAAAATAAAATAACAAACGCGATTTGGAATAATTAAAAAAATATGTCTCATTTGTTTGATAAAATCATTAATTTTGTGAAATGGCCGCTTGCGTGGTATATACTTATTTTAACCCCGGCGCTTATTTATTCTTTCCGTTTTTTTCAAATAAATGTTAAAATGTTTGTTTTTTTAGCAGGTGTTGTGTTGTTTGTTTTTTCAAAAACAATGATGGATGCAACCGTTCAAACTTCAATGCAGGTTGTTGCTCATGAATTAACACATAGTTTTTTTGCACTTTTAACTTTTCATAAGGTTAAACATATTCGCTTAAATCCGGATGATACGGGCGGTGAAATGGGGTTTGTCGGTGAAGGTAACTGGCTGATTATTATTGCACCGTACTTTTTCCCTCTTTTTTGTTTTATTTATATATGTGTGATGAGTTTTTTACCTGGTCAGTTGATATGGAATTTTATTTTAGGTTATTTTTTAGGTTATCATATTGATACGGTTGCTTCTCAAATACATCCCGATCAGACAGATTTAAAAAAAGTCGGATATAAGTTTTGTTTTATGTTTTTACCCGGAATAAATTTATTAACTATCGGTTCTGTTATTGTTTATAATAACAATGGTTTATCAGCCGTCTTAAAATATTTTAATTTTGTTAATCATTTAACAATTCAATATTTTACTGAAATTAAAACACTTCTAGGTTCTGTTTTTTAAAATATAATATTCTTCCAATGTTATATTTTCGCTAAATATTTTTTTAGCTAACTCTTTTCCTACAAATCTGAAATGCCACGGTTCAAAATTAAATCCGGTTATTTTTTCTTTTCCTTTCGGATATCTTAAAATAAACCCGTATTTATAAGCATTTAAAAATAACCACTTTATTTCCGGATCATTTTCATTTTGCTCTTCTATCATTTTGTTGTTTCTTCTGAATATGATATCTATCGCCAAGCCTGTTTGATGTTCACTTCCGCCTGGTTTTGCAACAAATTTAAGAGCGTGTTTTTCTCCCTTTTCTTGAACGGTTTTATCAAATATTTTCTTTTGATAATTATAAGTTCTGTAAGAAGAATCGATAAATATTTCATATCCTTCTTTTAAAGCGTCTTTTTGCATTTTTTTAAAAGCATGATATGCTTTTATATTAAGCTTGTTAACATAAGTTTTATCTAATTTAGAACCCATCGGTTCGTTAATTTCAACCAAGTCCTGCGGAATATACTCGGAAGATAACAGATTTTTATTATTGACCAATATTGTATAATCCATTTTATTTTATCTCTTTTAAAATACTTTTACAAAAATCCGTTAAACCGTTATCACGTGCGCCCATAATCACAATTCGATCACCTTTTTTGGCGATTTTTATAATTTGTTTTTTTATCTCATCACGTGTTTGATAAAAGAAAGCATTTAAATTTAAAGACTTAGCAAACTCAATTAAATCTTTTGATGAAATATCTTTTTTTACACTACCGCCGGCATAAAAAATTTCAGGCATAAATAAAACATCATTTTTATTCATTGTTTGATGAAAACTTTCTATAATTTCTTTTCCCATCATACGCATCGGTGAAAAACCGTGCGGTTGAAACATGACAATAAGTCTGCCTTTATAATCACGCAAGGCTGACATTGAAGCTTTCACTTTATCCGGATTATGTGCAAAATCATCAATTACCGTGATAGATTTTTTTGTTCCTATCACATCAAGACGCCTTTTCGTTCCTGAAAATTTTTCTAAAACCAAAGCCGCATCTTTAGGGTTAATTCCGAGCATTGATGTTGCCAAAACAGCCGCTGCGGCATTAGAAACATTAAAAGAACCGATCAGTTTTAAATGAAATCTTTTATCCATAAATTTATAAGAAACACCGTGTTTTAACGGTTTTATATCCGAAAAATATATATCGGCTTTCGGGTTTTTAATTGAAAATGTTTTGACATTTTTGTTTTTTATCAGTTCTTTTGAATTTTCGCAATCAAGGTTTATAATGCCGAACTTTGCCCTATTGATAAAATCCGAAAACAGTTTTTTTAATTCAACAATCGGTTTATGGTCTATTGTTATGTTGTTTACAACGGCAATGTAAGGGTTATATTTTTCAATAGATCCATCGCTTTCATCAGCCTCAATAACGGCAATATTTCCGTTATTTAAAATCACATTTTCAATACCTTTTTGTTTTTGATAATTTTTCAACAAACCGCCGTTTATCACGGTCGGTTTTTTTCCTAATCGGTCCAAAATAAAACCGATCATGGCTGTTAGGGTTGTTTTACCTGATGTTCCGCCGACAGCTATTCCGTATTTAAATCCCGAAAAAATTTCTGAAAGCAAATCCGAGCGTTTTTTTATTTTAACACCGAGTTGTAAAGCTTTTTTTACATCTGGAATCGAATCTTCAACAGCGGTTGATATATATAAAAAATCTGTGTTTTTATTAACAGCTGAGCCGTCTTGTTTGAAAATTTTAATACCGATTTCTTCAAGTGCTTTTTTATTTTTTTCATCTTTTCCTTGGTCAAAACTTCTATCCGAGCCTGAAACATCATAACCTCTTGATTTTAAAACCTGAGCAAGAGCGCTCATTCCGCTTCCGGATATTCCGCAAAAAGAAACTTTTTTCATTTTTTTTTAATCCTTATAATGCCTCATACATTTGTTCCAGCTCAACTTCGTTGATTTTTAAGTTTTTATAATCAATAATGATATATGTCTGACCGTTTCCGTCAGCTAAAAGCGCAAGAGTAACGCCGATATGGTCATTTTCAAAAGTTGAATAAAGTGTTGATTGTCCGTCCATTAATTTTTCTTTGAAACCGATATCTCCTTTTTCCAAAACTTTTTGTTTAATAGCGCGTGATTTTGTGCCGTCATCAAGAGTTACTTCTTCTTCAATACTGACAACAGCAGGTGTATAAAACTCTTCGGCGTTGCCGTATTTTTCATTTAACATATCATAAAATTTTTTATATTCTTCCAAGCCTTTTGTGGCGCGCGAATCGTCTTCCAAAAAGTTTCCGTATGCGGCAATACGCCAAAGCGCGTCATTATCACCGAAACTCAATAAAACTTCTCTGAAAGCTTTTAACGGTTTTGGCAGATTTTCGGCCATAAAACTGTTCGGCGCATCTTTTACTTGTGCTTTTGTTAATCTTACATGCTGATATTCAATTTCTTTTTGTGTGGCGAGCCATTTCAAACCGAAAGGTGCAGGCTCTCTGACAACAGGCGCCACTTCTTCAACAACCTTTTCTTCTATTTTAAGTTTTGAGTTGCTGTCTATCTGAAGTTTTATCGGTTTACTGTCTAAAATTTCGCTTGCTTTGGCTTTGCCTTGTTCGATTGCTTCTTTTTCTTCAATTTTTTGTTTTATCTGATCATCAATCACTAAATTATCAAAAAAATCATCATCAGCTTTTGCTGTTTGGTTAAAACTTAAAAACAAGCCTAAAATACTAAAAAAAAGCTTTTTCATAAAATTATCTCCAATATTTTAAAGAAAAAAATTGAACACCGTTCATTTTTTGTGTATAGGGATATTTATAAACGATAATTCTTAATTTTAAGATAAGATTTTTAAAATGGCACGAGATTATATACAAGAAAATTTAGTTCATACCGGTCGGACGATTATTAGGGAAAAGGGTGTTGAATTTTTAACAGCCCGAAAGCTTTCGGAAGCTTCCGGTTATTCTGTCGGCACGATTTATAATCAGTTCGGCAATATGGATAATTTTATCCTTATTCAAAATTATCTGACGCTTGATTCTTTATATCATCGGTTTTTGAAAATTAAAACGGATTCTGCTTATGAACGTTTGAATATGTATGCAGCAGCTTTTGCCGAATTTGTTTTAGAGAATCGAAATTTTTGGTTTATGGTTTTTAACTTTCACCTCAATCAAAGCGAGCGCACTTTTTCAATTACCTATCTTCGCCGCATTTCGACAATGGTGATGCTGATTGAAAAATCGTTTAAAGAGCTTTATCCGACCTTAAAACCCGAAAAACGTCATGTCAGTGTTCAAATTTTATGGATTTGTCTTTTCGGCGTCAGTTCTTTATTAACGACATCGTCTCTTGAAACATACAGTAAGGTTGAACAGACAAAGATATGTAAGTTTTTACTCAATACTTATTTAACAGGTATTAAAGTTCTCGAAAAAATATAAAAAAACACATATAATGGCGTATCTAGAGCAGTTTTCTGCGGTCTTGCAAAATTCACGTACTTTTTTGTACGCTAAAATTTTGCTCGCCTTGAAAGCCACTCTATCTGCGCCATTCTCTGTTTTTTTTTGTATCTGAAAATAATAACAAATTTTATCAAAATTTTAATTTAATTTATTTATCTTAAAAGCAAATAAGATGAGGTTTGAAAAATGGATTTTTTAACGATTTTAGCTGATAAATTAGTTGTTTTTCTGAACAATCCGGAAACGCTTAAAATATTTGTATCGAATCGTTTTTTAATGATTTTTTTGGTTATTGTTTTGCTTAAAATGAAATATACCACATATTCGAACATTTATATGAGCGCTCTTGTTAATATCCCCGGAACAATCCTTCATGAAATGTCTCATTTTTTGGTCGGTTTGTTTTTTAATGCACGTCCGACCCGATTTAATTTATTTCCTAAAAAGCAGGGAGATTATTATTTGATGGGCAGTGTCGGTTTTCGAAATGTTCATTTTTATAACGCTATTCCGTCAGCTTTGGCTCCGCTTCTTCTTTTAATCTTGGGTTATTATTTTAACCGTTGGTTTTTTACCCATATTCAAATTAATTACATCAACTATATTTTATATGTTTTCTTACAAACGGTTATTATTGAAAATGCCCTTCCGTCATCGACGGATTTTAAGGTTGCTTTTTCTTATCCGTTAGGTGTTTTGCTTTACAGCGCCGCTTTGGTTGTTTTCCTGATTTGGTTTATATGAAGAGCATTGACAAAGATTTTAACAGATGTTAGTTTGTTTTTCGAAAAACCAATTAAATCTCTATAATTATGGCTAAATTTTTTATCAAAACGGAAGCGCTTCGAATAAGACCTGCTTCCCGGATGCTTCAACAGTCAGGTATACTGGAAGCAATTAAAATCAGCGAGGCAGAAGCGGCTGTTTTTAAGGACTATGCCTATCGTTCTTTTGAAGATGCCCTTAATTATTTCGGCGTCGACAGAAGGTTGTTCTTCGGCGAAGAATATAAAGGGTATGTTGCTTTTTGGCACCGCACCATTCCTGAAGTTAACTATATGACGGGCGGAAAGATTTTGCTTGAAACCGATATGCCTGCGTTTACTTCGGAGAATCGTTATCTCATCAGAAACGGTCGTTTTATGAGAATCGAGGGCGGAGAACTGCTCTATGTTTGGAGCTTCTATTCCTGTTCGGGTGAGGTCATCTGCAAAGAAAAAGTCGCCGAAGCTTTAATGTTGGAAAGGCCGATGGTTGAGCTTGAAGATGATGAGGTTGAAAACCTCAAAACATATCTCGGATGCAACTACTTCAATCGCTTCTTTATTAAAATTTAGAAAGAAAAACCGCTCAGAACAGAGCGGTTTTTTTTTAACTCTTATATGTTAGAAAAGCGCTGTCTTGTTCAAAAAGATAAAGCAAAACTTTTAAAGCCCCCCCTCTTTTTGATTTTAATTCAGGATCTTTTTCTAAAATTATCTGAGCATCTTTATAGGCGGTCAAAAGAAGATTTTTGTGAAATTCCATATTAGCAAGCTTAAATTCTTCAAAGCCGGATTGTTTTGTTCCCAAAATTTCACCGCCGCCTCTTAAATCGAGGTCTTTTTCGGCCAAATAAAAACCGTCTTCGCTTTCTTTCATCACATTTAGTCTTTCATGAGCCGATTGGCTTAAAGGATAACCGTAAAGAAGCATACAAACACCTTCTTCAAATCCTCGTTTAATACGTCCTCTTAATTGGTGAAGCTGTGAAAGCCCGAATCTTTCGGCGCGCTCAATAATCATTAATGTCGCTTCTTTAATGTTAACGCCGACTTCAATAACTGTTGTTGAAACCAAAAGTTTAATCTGACCGGTTTTAAATTGTTTCATGACGGCGTCTTTTTCTTTTTCTTTCATTTTGCCGTGAACGAGCCCCACTTCATCACCGAACACTTTTTTCAAATCTTCAAAACGCGCCATAGCTGCCGCCAAATCAGATTTTTCGCTTTCTTCAATTAACGGACAAACCCAATAAGCCCTTGCGCCGCTTTCAATTTTTCTTTTTAGGGCCTTTGTAACGTCATCAATTTTAGATACGGGCATCACAAGTGTTTTAACAGGCTTTCGTCCTTTCGGCAATTCATCTATTTTTGAATAATCCATATCACCGAATCGTGTTAAAACAAGTGTTCTCGGAATTGGGGTTGCCGTCATGACAACAATATCCGGTTTATTTGCTTTTAATGATAATTTTAAGCGCTGTTCAACACCGAATCGATGTTGTTCATCAACCACAATAAAAGCCAAATCTTTAAATGTTACATCATCCGTAAAAAGTGCATGTGTGCCGATTAAAATATCAATCTCGCCTGTCTTTAATTTTTCCAAAATTTCCAGGCGTTTTTTACCTTTAATTTTACTTGTGAGTAAGGCTGCTTTAACACCGATTTTTTTTGCCCAATCACCCAAAGTTTCAAAGTGCTGTTTGGCTAAAATTTCGGTGGGCGCCATAATAGCTGCCTGAAATCCGCATTCAACAGCGTTTAGCATAGCCATCATTGCCACAACGGTTTTACCGCTGCCGACATCACCTTGAACAAGGCGTAATCCTTGATATTTTGATTCTTGGTCTTTGATGATATCTGCCAAAACTTTTTTCTGTGCGGCAGTTAATTCAAACTCTAAAATACTTTCTAATTTTTGGCGTAAAATACCTTGAGTTTTGATTATTCTTCCTTCTTTTTTCTTGTGATAATGACGAGCAATGGCAAGTGTTAACTGATTTGCCAAGAGCTCATCATAAGCAAGCCTTTGTCTTTGAGGCGAAAGAGGCGATAAATCCTGCGAGGTTTGAGGAAAGTGTGCTTTGACTAAACTTTCTTTGAAAGGTAAAAAATTATTTTGTTTGATAAAGTGTTCATCAAGCCATTCGGGCAAGACCGAAACTTTTGATAAAGATTGATTAACAAGCATTCTCATCATCTTGTTTGTAATGCCGGCCGTTAGAGGATAAACAGGCTCAATTCCTTTGATTAAATTTTCCATTGAAACATCTGCCACATAATCCGGATGGCTTATTTGAATTTGTCCGTTAAACCATTCTGTTTTGCCGCTGATGATTTTTTTTGTGCCGACAGGGAGTTGTTTTTTTAAAGAATCCTTATAATATTTAAAAAAATTCAAAATTATTTCACCGGTTTCGTCTTCACAAACAATACGATAAGGCTGTTTTTTTGTTTTCGGTTCCAAATGTTCGCTGATTGTGACAATACCGGTCCAAATTTTTCCGGTCTCAATTTTGTTGATGGGGCAAGAATACGATCTGTCAATAACATTATAAGGCAAATGCCAAAGTAAGTTAACAATTTTTTGCCCGCCCACAAGATTTGAAACGAGTTTAAAATAGCGCGAACCGACACCTTTTAAAGCATCAATTGAACAAAACAGAGGGTTTAAAATTTCAGGCCGCATTAAAAATCTCCTTATATTTTTATATACAAGGGAAGTTTAATTGTAAATATCGTTTTATAATGAACTTAAATATTTTTGGGCTTCCATCGCGGCTTTTGCGCCAGACCCTGCGGCGATAACGGCTTTTTGAAAAACTTTGTCCTGAACATCGCCTGCGGCAAACACACCTTCAATATTTGTGGCGCACGAATCGGGTTTTGTGACAATATAACCGTCTTCATCAAGCTTTAGATATTTTTTGAAAATTTCGGTGTTCGGTGTGTGACCGATTGCCAAAAACACACCCGAGAGTTGAATCTTTTTCTTTTCGTCGGAACGCACATTTTTTAAGATAATTCCCGAAACATCATCTTCGCCTAAAATTTCATCAACCACGCAGTTCCAGCAAATTTCTATTTTCGGGTTTTTAAAAATTCTTTGCTGCAAAATCTGATCGGCACGAAGCTCGTTTCTTCTGTGAACCAAAATAACTTTTGAGGCAAAATTTGTTAAATATACAGCCTCTTCTGCCGCCGCATTTCCGCCGCCGATAACGGCAACCGTTTTGTTTTTATAAAAAAATCCGTCACAAGTGGCGCATGTTGATAAGCCTTTTCCGATATATTTTTTATGAGCTTCATAGTTAAGCCATTTGGCGCTTGAGCCTGTTGCAATAATCAAACATTCGGTTTGAAAACAGTTTCCGTTTTCCGAGCTTAAAACAAAAGGTCTGCAATTAAAATCAACACCGTTTATCTTATCATCAATAATCGTTACGCCCATGTTTAAGACCTGTTGTCTCATTTTTTGCATCAATTCGTTTCCCGAAACGGCCAAGGGAAATCCCGGAAAATTTTCAATATTTGTTGTCATGGTCAGCTGTCCGCCAACTTCAAAACCCGAGATAAGACAAGGGTTAAGCCCTGCTCTGGCGGCATAAATGGCCGCCGTATAACCTGCAGGTCCTGAGCCTAAAATAATGATTTTTGAAACATATTGCGCCATTTAAACTCCTTTTTTGTTTAATATATTTTTATTTTTTTTAAAAAACAACCCCGAAATTTCTTTCGGGGTGTGCAGGCGTGTTTTTTACTCCAATTTATAGCCGCTTTTTGTCGGAACATATTGATCGAGGGCGTAGCTTGTGCTGTTGGCATATTCGTGCGTGACAATGCCGTCGATGCTCGAGATATTGAATTTTGAAAAATCGTTTGTCTCGAACAACTTCTGAAAATGCCTTGTCAAAGCATACACGGCCTGTTTTTCAAAGCCGATATCCGTTGCCAGAATATAACCGTCAGGAACGGCCGTGAGCGAAAGGAAGTTGCCTAAGCCGGAAACGCCTTTGATGTCATATTTAACAATGATATTACCCGGCAAAATGATGAGAGCGTAATTGTTGTTGAAAAACAAAACTCTCAGATCAATAGGGTAAAAGGCTTTTTTTTCAGGGTCAAAGACGAAAATGAATCGACCGTAAAAAAAGGCGGGGGTGGCAGGTGTTCCAAGGTTAAAGACCTCTGTTTTGAAGTTCGTTTCCTTGTTACTTAGCTCGCAAAAGCCGTCATTGACGATGATATCAAAGGAGTTGTTGAGCTCGCACGCTTCTTTCGTTGAGGGCTTCCTTATCCTTTCCAGGAGTTTCTTGATGAGGATGTTCTCCTTTTCAAAACACTTTAAGGAGCAGATGTGTTTGCCGATAAGCGTTGTCGGTGAAAACAGTGATTGTGCGGTTGGCTTAAAATCGAAGCCGTAAACGCCTTTTGGTGGAATAATAGTTTTGCTCATAATGGATATATTTTGGTTTTTATAATAATAAGTCTTTGATTTTGACTATACAAGCAGCAACAATATTGTCAATAAAATTTTTCGGCTAAATAAAAATATTCTATTGACAACAAAAAAAAACTCATTTATATAGCTTGCATTGTCATTGCCGACATAGCTCAGTTGGTAG
>DBVW01000017.1:0-11701 GCA_002308495.1 Alphaproteobacteria bacterium UBA1254 | reverse complement strand
CAAGTCTCTCTGTCGGCACCAATTCAAAAAGAGCACCTAAAAAGGTGCTCTTTTTTGAATTGAGGTCAACAAAAAAACTCACGACCCACTTGGGTCGGGGCGAGGAAAAAAAACACTCTTGAATGAGTGTTTTTTACCGCAGCGGTAACTTCTGTTTTGTTTGCAAGAAGCGAGAGCGTAACGAAGCAAACATTACAGAAGTATTGACCGAAGCAAAAAACGAGTTCGTTTTTTGCAAGAGCAAGTCTCTCTGTCGGCACCATTAAAAAAACCCGCCTTTATGGCGGTTTTTTTTATGGTATCTCCTTCGTGACTTGAATCTTGATTTGTAACACGCTCATACGACGCTGTCGCTTGTTTGAGCGTTAACAAATCGGCTCCGCTTGCGTTTCGAAGGTACATTAAGTACCTTCTCATCACGGCGCGCTCTGTCGGCACCATTAAAAAAAACCGCTCTTGAAGGAGCGGTTTTTTCAATTGAAAATTAAGATAATTAATATCTCTTAGCCATTTCAGAAAGCGGAATGACCTTGATCTTATCCGCAAATCCGGCGGCACCGAATGCAATATAGCGCGCTTCGCAAACTTTTTGCATTTCTTCAATTGCCGGCTTTAAGTATTTGCGCGGGTCAAATTCTTTCGGAGCCTCTGTAAACAAGCGTCTGATAGCACCCGTGATGGCCATGCGGCAGTCTGTGTCAACATTAACCTTGCGAACACCTGATTTAATACCTCTGACAATTTCTTCAACCGGCACGCCGTATGTCTGAGGAATTGCTCCGCCATAAGCGTTGATTAAATCTTGCAACTCTTGCGGAACGGAAGAAGAACCATGCATAACCATGTGTGTGTTCGGCAATTTTTTGTGTATTTTTTCAATCACATCAATGGCTAAAATTTCGCCGTCCGGCTTACGTGTAAATTTATAAGCACCATGTGATGTGCCGACAGCAACAGCCAAAGCATCAACATTTGTATCAGCCACAAATTTGGCAGCTTCATCAGGATCTGTTACCAAACGTTTTTTATCGATAGTGCCTTCAGCACCATGTCCGTCTTCTTTGTCGCCTTTTCCTGTTTCAAGCGAGCCGATCACACCGAGCTCACCTTCAACCGAAGCGCCGACAGCGTGCGCGCGCGCAACAACTTCTTTTGTTACTCTAACGTTATATTCGTAAGAAGAAGGTGTTTTGCCGTCAGCCTCAAGCGAGCCGTCCATCATCACCGAAGAATATCCGTTAACAATAGCGCTTTGGCAAATATCAACAGAAGCACCATGGTCTTGGTGAATACAAATCGGCAATTCAGGGAACATTTCAATACCTGCTTGAACCATATGTCTGATCATCGGGTCGCCGGCAAATTTTCTTGCACCAGTTGATGTTTGTAAAATTACAGGAGCATTAACCTTACGAGCTGCCTGCAAAACGGCAATCACCTGCTCCATATCGTTAATGTTAAAAGCCGGAACACCGTATCCGTTCTCGGCGGCGTGGTCTAAAATCTGACGCATTGAAATCAAAGGCATCTTAAAATCTCCTAAAATAAATAAACTAAAACTGCCGCTATATTACGCGCCTACCCCTTTTTTGCAACTCAAAAAAATAAACAATAAACAGTTTAAAAATCTTGACGAAAGCTTGTTGTTGATATATTTTTTCAAAAAAAATAAACCTTAAAAAGAGGAAAATATGGAATTTAAAGATTTAGGTTTAACCGATGCAACCGTTCAAGCTATTGTTGAGCTCGGCATCACGCATCCGACCACCGTTCAGTCAGATGTCATTCCTTCTGTTTTAGAGGGGAAAGATATTTTTGCGATTGCGCCGCAGCGGTCCGGAAAAACATATTCTTATGTCTTGCCGTTGATTGAAGTTCTCGCCGCGAAAAAAAATCAAAACATTTTGATTATTACGGCAGACAGTTTTCAAGCCAACAATGTTTCTGACAGTTTTGCGCTTTTTAACAAATACCACCAAACAAGCGACGATGACGAATCGAATGTGATTATTGCCACGCCCGATTTGGTTTTGGATTTGAACAAAGAAAACAAAATAGACTTGTCAAACATCAATATTTTGGTTGTTGATGACATCAACTTAATTAAGAAAAAACGTCAGCTTTCCAATTTGGAAGAAGTTTTGGAAAAACTTCCGGCAGACAAACAAAATATTGTGTTTACAAATCGTCGCTCGAAAGAAACACAAAGTATTTTGGATAAAATCTTAAAAACGCCGACAGAAATTAAGGTTGATAAAACAAAAGAGGATGAGGCTGTTTCGGCTCAAAACGAAACATCTTCTCAAGAATTTAACAAAAAAGAACCGCAAATTGATGAAAAAGCATTGGAGCTTGTTAAAAAGCACCATATTTTCGGCGATAAAACACCGCGCTTTTTGCTCATCAAAGGCGAATTAAAATAATAACAGGAGAATAAAAAATGTCAGGGCATTCCCAATTTAAGAATATTATGTATCGCAAGGGCGCGCAAGATGCTAAGAAAGCGCGTGTTTTTGCAAAACTCGCACGTGAAATTACCGTTGCCGCGAAATCAGGCATTCCCGAACCCGATAAAAACCCTCGCTTAAGGCTTGCCATTCAGGCAGCTCGTGCCGAGAGTATGCCGAAAGACAATATCGAACGCGCGATTGCAAAAGCCACACAAACGGCAGGCGGTGCAGATTTTGTGACCATGCGTTATGAAGGTTTTGCGCCGAACAAAGCGGCGGTTATTGTTGAAGCTTTGACCGATAACAAAAACCGCACGGCCGGCAATGTCCGCACCATTTTCGGTAAGCGCGGCGGTGCTATGGGCGAAACGGGTTCTGTTGCGTTTAACTTTGAGCGCATCGGTTTTATTCAATATCCCGCTTCGGTTGCTTCTGCGGATGATATGTTTGAAAACGCTTTGGAAGCAGGTGCAAACGATGTAACGTCCGATGAAGAATTTCATGAAATTGAGACGTTGCCCGATGATTTGTTTGCCGTTACAGAAGCTTTGGAGAAAAAATTCGGCACACCTTCGGCTTCGCGTCTTGACTGGAAACCGACCGTTAAAGTTGAAATCAACGATTTGGAAACGGCTCAAAAGTTTTTAGACTTTATTGATGCCTTAGAAGATGATGACGATGTTCAGCATGTTTATCACAATGCCGAAATCGCCGAATCTGTTTTGGCACAGCTTCAAGGAGAGTAATTTTTGGTTCGAATCCTAGGTCTTGACCCAAGTCTTTCCTCAACCGGCTGGGGAGTTATTGACGCCGAAGGCAGCCGTTTAAAATACGTTGCCGACGGCTTTATCAAGACCGATCCGAAACAACCCTTGGAAGAGCGTTTAGATGTTTTGTATCGCACACTTTGCGGTGTGATTGAAACCTATCGGCCAAATGAATCATCAATCGAAATTATTTTCTTAAACGACAACCCTGTTTCAACCATCAAGCTTTCGATGGCACGCGGCGTTGTCGTTTTAGCTCCCGGCACATATCACATTCCGCTTTATCAATACGAGCCGAACAAAGTCAAAAAGGCAACGGTCGGTGTCGGTAAAGCCGCTAAAACTCAAGTTGAAACAATGGTCAAAATTTTGCTTCCGGGTGTCAAACCTCAAAACAATGACTCGTCGGATGCGTTGGCGATAGCCATCACGCACGCCCACTACCGCACGGCAAAAAACGTATAATGGACAACTAATACAGAACTTTTCATTCACGCTCGGTCATGTAGGTTTAACTACACTCCCTTCGCGTTCAATCAAAGTTCTTATTATTTGTCTCATTCTCCGCATTTTGTAAAATTCTTGACCCGATAATCCGAAAACAATTTTTTATCAAAATAAAAGGCCGAAAACCTGAAAAAACATCTTGTATTTTAAACAAAAAGCACCATACTAAAAAAAACACTTAAAAGAAGAGGAATTAAAATGAAACAGGCACAAAGCGTTAAAGAATTTGTTGAGCGTATTGATGCAACCAAAAAAGTTAATCCGAAGGACTTGTCTTCCGACCAAGATTTGACGATTGCGATTATGAACTTAATCTCAATTGAAGAACATCTTGTTTTTTCGGGCGCAAAAACAGGAAAAACGTCTTTTTATGATTTGATTGAAGAAGTCAGAGAAACGCGCAAACGTTTGATGCAAAAAATTATTCCCGCATATGAGGGTGAAGTTTGGTGTATTTCAAAACACCTTCTTGCCACATCAATGCGTTTAATGGAAGTCGGCACAAAACAGCAATCTCTCGGCAACAAAGAACAAGCTTATGACTTGTTTAACAAAGCTTATGATATGTATTGTCTGTTTTGGGGCTTAAATATGAACATGCTCTCAATAGAGAATGCAAAATGGATGGAAGACAGCGTCGAAGATGTTAAAAAACTTGCCGATAAAATCACGCAATCTGTTTTGCCGAAAGAAGAACCGAAAGTTGAAGCAAAGCCGCAAGGTGCGCTTTCAAAAATGAAAGCTTTTGTTCGTAAAGCCGTTGATTGCTGTATTGAATAAGGGTATTAATATGACAAAGTTTTTTAAATTTTTAACCGCTGTTTTGGCTTTCGCTGTTATCTGTGTTTTTTGCTACAATGTGAGCTCAAGTGCGAACGCTTCGGTCAGAGACCAAATCAGCAACAAATACATTTATTTTTTCTATCAATCCACCTGCCCTCATTGTCATCATGCGTCAGCCTATATTCGCAAAAAATATCCGCGTCTTAAAATGGTTAATTTGGATGTTAAAGATCCGGACAATTACAATCTGTTTTTGAAGTGTGCGCAAAAATTTCATTTGTCTCAAAACACGTTGGGCACCCCTCTTATTTGCATGGGTAACAATTATATCATGGGCTGGTCTGATATGGATGAACCGCGTTTTGATACTTATGTCAAGGCGTTTAGATAACCTTTAAATACACCGTTCATTTTCACGAAAGGAGCAACGGATGAAAAAGTTTTTGATTTTATGTGCGGCATTTTTTTGCCTTTGCGGGTTTGAAAGTTTATCTGAGCGCGTTCATGATTTTGAGGTTGAAAACAAATCGCCTTTTAATTGGGAGATTCAGCAAAACGGCAGTGTGATTAAGGCGTTTAACGAAAATTTTCAGCTTGAGCTGACTTTTTATGTTGACAATTTTATGCCCAATTCGCCGCAATGTCTTTCAAACAAACGCATTAAAGACATTAAATTTGAAATAGATATTTATAAAAAAGCGCAAAAAGGCGACTCTTCTTGGGCCAAGATGGTTGAGCGCGCACGCGTTTTGTTTTCTGGCAACGGTTTTCGTGAAGAAAAACGGATTTACGGTTCAAATCTGATTAAAAACAATTCGACTTTTAAAATTGATGATGTTGTTCATATCGGCACATTGCAATTTTTAGCACCATTAACATGTGAAAAAGTTGACAATATGCGTATGAGCATCAACGGCTTTACCGTTCGCGGACGTTCGGTGCCGGCGCTTGATTTGGTTTTCAAACTTAACAAGTAAAACTTGATATAACAGGGCATCTAAAGCAGCTTTCTTCAGTCTCGCAAAATTCATGTAGGTTTATCTACACTAAAATTTTGCTCGCTTTGAAATCCACTTTATCAGCCCTGTTCTCTCAAGTTTTTTTATAGCATCTAAGCCCAAAATTTCAGGGCAAAAGTGTCCTCACCTACTGTTTTGTAGGCTCCGGTACTTTTGCCTTTATTTTGAACTTATCTGCCCTGTTCTCTCAAGTTTTTGTTTAAGGCATCTAAAGCGGTTTTCTATTGACAATAATTTGCGTTTTAATCATAATCGCCTTTAACAAGGAGGCTATTTATGGTTTGGCGGTTTTTATATAAATATATCAAGGAAGCGAAATACATTACCATCGCTCTTTTTTTGATCCTGACGATTGAGACCGTTTTGTCTCGTTATCAAAGTTATTTGATGGCAAATATGATCGGCGCGTTAAGCACTGTTTCAAAAAATCAAATTGTTGCGGTGCTTGCAAAATATTTAACGCTTTTTATTGCGGCCGTTTTGTTTTTAACCTGTTCGGAATCAATGCGGCGCTTTTTAGAGGCTAAATTTTTGCCGTTTATTTATGCACGTTCTGCCAAAGATTTGTTCACAAAAGTTCACAAACACGCCATGCGCTTTTTTGAAGAAGAAATGTCAGGCAATATTTCAGGTAAAGTCTCTAATGTTTTAACCCAAATTCAAAACATGTATGGCAACATTTTGTTCGGTTGCTTCCGTCCTTTGATGGATATTGCGACAAGCCTTTTCTTTATTGCTCTTGCCGATAAAAAATTGGCGCTTATTTTAGGGGCTTTAAATACAGTGTTCTTAATTATTACCATTCATTTCAGAAAACAATTGGCGCCGTTGTCCGAAGAGCGTTCGAAAGCCTATTCGGCGGCAAACGGTGTGTTTGTTGATGGTGTTACAAATGCGAATTTAGTCAAAAGCTTTTCAAATTACTTTTATGAAAAATATCACTATTTTAAAGCCGTTCGAAAAGCTGCGAACGCCGAAAGAAAATCAATGATGAAAAGAGTTTTGGTCGATTTTGTTTCAAAAGCTGTTTTTGATATTATGACCGTTGTTTCGTTTATTTTGGTGTTTTGGTGGTGGTATCATTTCGGGCTTGATTTGGCAGGTGTTGTTTTGGTAACCTCGCTTGTTCAGGTTTTTATTAATGCTATTCGTTCAATGGGTTGGATGGCAGGTTCCGTTCTTCAGCTTTACGGCAATTTAAAAGATTGTTTATCGCTTCTTGATGTTGACTGTTATGTAAAAGATGAGCCGAATGCGCCGAAAATCAAAGTCAAAGAAAACAGCATTGTTTTTGAAAAGGTTGATTTTGACTATCCGAACGGCAGAAAGGTGTTTAAAAACTTCAGCTTAAAGATTAAACCAAATCAAAAAATCGGTCTGGTCGGTGCTTCGGGCAGCGGTAAATCGAGCCTGATTAAGCTCCTTGTGCGCTATTATGACATCAAAGGCGGCAAAATATTAATTGACAAGCAGGATATTTCAAAAGTCACACAGGAAAGCTTGCGCTCTCAAATTGCAATGATTCCTCAAGACAGCACACTTTTTAACCGCACATTGATGGAAAACATTCGTTACGGCAACCCGAAAGCGACCGACAAACAAGTGATTGCAGCGGCTAAAAAAGCATATATTCACGATTTTATCATGGGCTTACCACTAGGTTATCAAAGTAAAGTCGGTGAACGCGGCGTGATGCTTTCGGGTGGTGAACGTCAGAGAGTGGCGATTGCGCGAGCGATTTTGAAAAATGCACCGATTTTGGTTTTAGATGAGGCAACTTCCGCACTTGACAGTGAAAGCGAGCGCTATATTCAAAAATCACTTGCCGAATTAATGAAAAACAAAACCGTGATTGCGATTGCACACCGTCTTTCAACCCTACATGAAATGGATGAGCTTGTTGTTTTGAAAAATGGTAGAATTGTTGAAACGGGAAAACATTCCGATTTGCTTGAAAAATCAGGTGAATATGCAAAGTTTTATAAAATTCAAATAGGTCTTGAAAAGCAAGATTAAATGTATAAAGTAGGTTTTATGAAAAAGTTTATTCTTTACATATTTCTGAGTTTGTTGCCAAAAATTGTTTCGGCGGAAGTGTTGGTTGTAACACAAGCAGTTGATATGGGCATTATAGCGTATGTTAATCAATCTTCACAAGGTCAAGTTCGATTAGACGCTAATACTTGCTCATACAATTCTTCTACAGGTGCTAGCATAAGAAAAGCAAATCCAAGTTGTGGTATTGTTCATTATTTACCTGAATCAAGCGGACAAGCAAAACCCGTTAATAATAAAGAGACAACACTAACATGTGTAAACTGTGCGTCTTCCTCCTGTTCTATTAATTATAGAGCAGATAGGATTTACCCATCAGGATTGAATTCTGAAGGAGATTTTAATTATGGCGGAACAATTACTATTCCGGCAAATTGTTTGGCAGGGGTTTATACAGGTGTTTTAGATGCGGAGGTAAAAAAAGGAAGTACTTATTATAGATGCAATATTCCGATCCAAGTGACTCTTGTAAATGACTTAAATTCAATTATTGCAACCTCGGAGCAAAATTTAAGTTTCGGAACGATATTGGTTGACGGGGCTTATACCGTAACGGTCGGTACGGACGGGACACGCACATCAACAAAACCGGCGGCAGTGATTGCAGGTGGCACGATTCAGCAAGGTATTTTTTCTTTAAACAACACGACATCAGGCGCGATGAATGTCAACGGTGTTACGCTTGATTCAAACATTACCCTTTCAAACGGAACGAGCAACATTGCGGCGACTTTAACTTCTTCGCCGGCCGTTTCTTCAATCACAAATGTTGCCAAAGGCAAAACATATATTAATGTTGGCGGAACATTGACGATGACCGGTAATGAAACAGCCGGTACTTATTTAGGTAGTTATACTTTAATGGTCAACTACTAGAACGCGCCACACCCGATTTTCATTGAACATTTCCTAAAATCATGCTAGAATAGAGTCCTAATAACAAATTATTATGGAAGATGTATGTCTATTATCTATAAGGGGCTTTATGTCTTTTTCATGATAATTTGTTTTAGGTCGAAAATATGTTTCACTTAAATATAATGTATTATGAAAAAGTACACCAACATCATCACCATCGTCGTCCTCGCCATTGTTGCGCTGACTTCTTGCAACAACAGCAAGAAACTGAGCATCAAGCCGGCCGATCTTCCGACCATCACAAAAGAGATGACTGTCGAGAGCGTCTCTTGCATCGAAGAAGACTATGCCTTCTTCGAAAACATCCTCGCTCAAATCTCCGGCGGCCGCAACAACGTTCGGCTGATCTTCAAGGAGGAAAGCGGCTGGGAGGAAAGCCTGATCCTGACGTTCTTCGATCGTTCGGATGGCGCGCGCCTGTGGCAAGTCGAACACGAATTCCCGAAAGTCGGAGAGGACGGTATCGCAAGACCTTGCCGCACTTTGATGGCTTCGGGCGAGGTGCCGACACCGGAAGTCTAGATGGTGAGCCCCTTTAAACGTTAACCCGTGTTTCTTTCTCAAGAGACACGGGTTGATGCTTTTTAAATACAGTGTTTTTTTTTATTTTGCGTCTGTGCCTGTTTTCTTGTAGCATCTGCAGTGGCAAACACCGTCGCGTTCAATGTCGCTTTTGCAAAGCTCGGAAATGCAATAACGGTTGTCGTTATGTCCGTCGCAAGGGCAGCGTTTCCATTCTTTGTCGCCGAACATCATGTTTTTTGCACGTGCGATTTTTTCGATGTTTTCTGTCGGCTCATAACCTGCTTTTTTGCAGTTTGCGAGCATCTTTTCCAAAATTGTCATAGCCATTTTTTTTAAGTCCTTTATCTTTCAAGTTTGTTCAATAAATCTTCAAGCTCGGCAAAACTGTTATATTTCAAAACAATTTTTCCCTTGCCTTTGGTGTTGTAAGAAACCTCTGTTTTCACAGCATATCGCGCGCTTAACGAATCTTCGATTTCTTTCAAATCAGCGGGCTTGAATTTTGTCTTTTTAGGTTTTTTACCTTCTTTTAATTTAAAAATCAAGTCCTCTGTTTGGCGAACGCTCAAATCTTTTGAAATAATTTTTTGGGCCAAATTTTCGGCATCTTGCACGCCGACCAAAGTTCTTGCATGACCGGCACTTAATTTGCCTTCGCCGATAAGGCTTTTAACCAAATCAGGCAAATTAAGCAGTCTTAAAGAGTTTGTGATATAGCTGCGTGATTTGCCGATTGATTTTGAAAGCGTATCATGTGTGTAGTGATATTCTTTAACAAGCTTTTCAAAGCCGGCCGCTTCTTCAATCGGATTTAAGTTTTGACGGATGATGTTTTCAATGAGCGAAACCTCAAAAGCTTCGGCATCGCTTAAGTCTTTTACAATAACCGGAACCTGTTTTAATCCGGCGCTCAGGGCTGCGCGATAACGACGCTCGCCGGCAACAATTTCAAACTGTTTGTCTTTTTTGCGAACGAGCAATGGCTGCAAAATGCCTTTTTCTTTAACCGATTGAATTAAATCGTTTAAGCTTTCTTTATCAAAATTTTTGCGCGGCTGATAAGGGCAGGGCTTAATCTTTTCAATATCTATCATCTCAATGCCGCCGGAAGCCGAACCGTCGCTGACAAGCTTGTTGAAATCAAGCTCTTGAGGCTCTTCACCGAACAATGCATCTAAACCTCTGCCGAGACCGTGTTTTTTATCTGTCATTTAGATTTCTCCTTCTCTTTTTAAAACTTCTTTTGCAAGGTTGATATAGCTTTGCGCACCGACACTCTTAAAATCATAAATCATAATCGGTTTGCCGTGAGAGGGTGCTTCCGAAATGCGAACGCTTCTCGGAATAACCGTTTGATAAACCAAATCACCGAAATAACTGCGCACATCTTTTTCAACCATAAAACTCAAATTGTTGCGCCTGTCAAACATCGTTAAAACAATACCCTGCACGGTCAGTTTCGGATTCAAACTTCTTTTGACGCGTTCAATATTTTTGATAAGATCTGTTAAGCCCTCTAAAGCCAAAAACTCGCATTGAAGCGGCACAATCACCGAATCAGATGCAACAAGCGCGTTTATTGTCAACAAATTAAGCGATGGCGGGCAATCAATCAAAATATAGTCAAATTTTTCATTAAGATCTTTTAGAGCGCTTTTAAGCACAAACTCTCTGTGGGGTGCATTAATGAGTTCAATTTCAGCAGCCGCTAAATCGGGTTTTGCCGGAACAATAAAAAATGACGGCACAAAAGTTTTTTGTATCACGTCTGAAATATTTATACCGCGTGTTAAAACATCATAAGATGAATAAGGTATGTCTTTTTTATTAAGACCCAAAGATGTTGTGGCATTACCCTGCGGATCAAGATCAAAAACAGCAACTTTTTTTCCTATGGCAGCCATAGCTGTTGCAATATGCATAGCTGTTGTTGTTTTCCCCACGCCGCCCTTGCGGTTTGTTACCGAAATGACTTTCATTTTTTTCTCCTTAAAGAAGAAACAAGCAAAACAACCCCTTCTTCATGAACAGTGTTTTTTTCAACTTTTAAATCAAAATTCCAATTTTTTTTCGCTTGATTAATTTCTTGTAAAAAAGTTTTTCCTTTTGGTAAAATTAGAACAGTGTTTTTATCCGTTAAGGGAAACAAAAAAGAAAACAATTTATTCAAATCGGCAACAGCACGCGCTGTGACAAAATTTGCCGGTTGCAACTTTAAATTTTCGGAACGCTCATTAATTATTTCAACATTTTTTAAATCAAGCTTCTCTTTAACATCGTTTAAATACACCGTTTTCTTTTCAATACTTTCAATCAATTTAAATTTTGTTTGGCGATTATCCGCTTGCGACATAATAGCCAACACCATTGCCGGAAAACCGGCACCGGATCCAACATCATATACATATTTTGCATCAGCGTTCACATATTGATATAATTGCGCCGAATCGGAAATATGACGCACCCAAACTTCAGCCATAGAACTCCGACTGACAAGGTTCATTTTTTCTTGCCATTCGGTTAAAATCTGAACAAAACGATTCAGTTTTTCGAATGTTTCACGTGAAACACTATATGTTTTTATAAAACTCTCCATAACTGGATTTATACAGCAATATAAAAACAAAAAAAATGACAATTGAAAGTTATGAACAATGTTTTAAACACATCTATTTTC
>DBVW01000023.1 GCA_002308495.1 Alphaproteobacteria bacterium UBA1254 | reverse complement strand
TATAAAATGCGCGTTTTGAAAATTCACCTGCTTCGGCAAGTCTGAAACCGTCAATTTGAGAAAGATTTTCCAACACAGAGGTCAAAACAGCCTTTGAACCGTGACACTGAATTTCAACAATATCCTCCCCCGTAAAAGAATGAGGTGCTTTAAAATAAAGAACGAGCGCGTGATCTAACGGCTCTTTTGTTTTGAAAGTGTGTAATGTTGTAAAATAAGCATATCTTGCTTTAATCTTATTAATATCTATATCCGTGAGCTCTCTGAGGGCATCCAAAGCCCCATCACCGGAAATACGAATCACGGCAACACCGGACTTTCCATAAACCGTTGAAAGCGCATAAATTGTTTGAGCTGACATTCTTGTTCCTTCTCAATATTGATCGTTGAAACGAATTATACCGATCTGCACTTAAGGGTCAAGAATAAATATAAAACTATTGATTTCAGAAACAAAAAACAGGTCTACAAAACATCATAGAACATGTCTTGAGAAATTTCTTCCAAATCAATATCTTCAAGTTCTTCTTTAATTGTTGAAACAAAATCCTGACGAACCAAAAGCGCCGCATTATTAATGGCAACGGAAAACGAAAAACCATCTGCACCACCATGGCTTTTCACCGACAAACCATTCAAACCTACGAACATGGCACCGTTATACAGTTTCGGATTCATAATCTTCTTAATGCGCTTTGCCGCAAAATATAAAAACGGAAGACCGAACCACGAAATCGGTGATTTTTTAACACTATCTTTCAAAAGTGCCGCTGCAAATTTGGCTGTTCCCTCAATTGACTTTAGGGCAACATTCCCTGTGAACCCGTCTGCAACAATAACATCTGCCTTGCCAAACGGAATATCATGAGGTTCTATATAACCGACGAAATCAACATTCAAATCAGCCGAAGCTTCTTTGAGCATTTGAGAAGCATGTCTGATCTCTTCTCTACCCTTCATTTCTTCGGAACCGATGTTCAAAAGAGCAACTTTCGGATTTTCGATACTTAATGCATGCTTGGCAAGCACATTTCCCATAACGGCAAATTCAGCCAGGTTGACCGCTGTACACTCCGAATTTGCACCTAAATCAAGCATAACATATTTACCGTATCTATGAGGCATGATGCTGACAATCGCCGGCCTGAGAATTTTTTGAATGGTCTTTAAGAGCATCTTTGAAATAGCCATTAAAGCTCCCGTATTTCCGGCAGAAACAACTGCTTGTGCCTCACCTTTTTTAACAGCTTCAATAGCTTGATACATGCTTGTATTTTTATTTCTGATTACTTGGGAGGGTTTGTCTTCATTATGAACCATCTCAGGCGAATGCCTGATTTCACAAACTTTACTTAAATGCGGAAATTTTCTGAATTCGGCAGAAACTTGTTCGAAGTCACCATAAACCAAAAACCGAATATCCGGATTTTTTCTAGCGGCAATTGCCAAACCTTCCACGACGATTCGGGGAGAATTATCTCCCCCCATCGCATCAACTGATATAAAAAGCGGATTTTCAGACATATTGGCCGCTCTCCTTCATGTTTTTCCTAAAAATTTTAGTTTGCTTTGTTTTTAGCAACAACTTCTTTGCCATCATATTGACCGCATTTCGGGCAAACATTATGAGGGCGTTTCAACTCACCGCAATTCGGGCATTCTTGATAAGAAGCCGGCGTTAAAGCATCGTGTGAACGGCGCATATCGCGGCGAGATTTTGATGTTTTCTTCTTTGGTGTAGCCATTTTCTTTCTCTTTTACTTAATTAATCCAATTTGTTAAAACCGCTTTTATCTGATTTTTTTTAACAATGCAAGTCTTTTTTTATAAAATCTTTACTTTTTTAACTTTTCAAGAGCGGCAAAAGGGTGTGTCGCTCGTGTCGTTTCTTCATCAAACTCTGATTTAAATTTGAACACTTCGCCATCCATTCTCGGATAATCGTCCATCACAAGCGCTAATTGCTCTATGGCAATCTGCCCTAAATCGATTTCCCCGTTCTCGACAACTTCCGGAATTTCATCGTCAATACCGGCGCCTAAGCTTTTGACATCTTCATAAGTCATTGATGTGTCGTAATAATATTCAAAGTCGGCGATATATTCCTTATCAAAATTTTCAAGTGAAATAACGCTTTTTAAGATTAGGACGGCATCAACCTCGCCTTTAATATCAATTCGATGTGTTTTGTGGCTCTTCTTTAAGGTAATATCGGCTTCAAAAGATTTCACATCTTCAACTTTTAAAATTTCTTTTAAAACATTAAGTTCTTCTTTATTTGCTTTCAGATGATAATGCTGTGTATTTTGCGTTAAATCCTCAATTTTCAGCTTATATGAAAAATCTTTTTGCATTTTTAAATTCCTTGTGATATATAATGCTCAAATATAAAAAGAAGGATGTTTAAATGTCAAGACGCAATTTGTTTTTTTACGGGTTATTTATTGTTTTTTTAAATGCTTGCTCATCTGATGTTTTCTTGGTTCATAACGGCAATATGCCGAGCGACGACAAGGTGGCTCAAATTCAAATCGGACAGAGCATGGAAGATGTCGAAGATATTTTGGGTTCACCCTCAAGCATTTCAACCTTAAATGAAAACGAGTGGATTTACATGTCCTCCACCTTGAAAAAAGTTGCTTTCTTTACTCCGAAAATTGTGGATCGGGATGTTTTAACCATTCGCTTTGATGATGCGGGAAAAGTTTCAAAAATTTCAAAATTGAACGAAAAAGACGGAAAAAAGGTTAAGATTGACTCTGATGAAACAGAAAGCGGCGGACACAATCCGGGCTTTTTCAAAAAGTATTTCGGCGGTGTCGGTCAATACATGCCCATCGGCCCCTCAAAAGAAAAATAAACAAAAAAAATCGCCGACACGGGCGATTTTTTTTATAAGTCTTCAACAAAAGCGTTTTTCTTGATGTGTTTGATTGGCGCCTCATAAGACCGCAACAAGTCTTCTATTTCATCATCAAGCTCAAAAATCATGACCTTATCCGACTCATTTAGAATCGGCGGCAGACGATCGTCTAAATAATCAAGCGCGATTGTTTCGTTTTCACCGCGATACAGTGTTGCATGTTTTCCGCCGTCATAAAGCAAAAACGGTTTTTCAGGCTCAGACGGGCGCGACTTAATCATAAAGACCAAAATACCTTCATTTGTGATGATAACTTTATAATCTTTTTCCTGTTCCATTATTTTGCTAAACCTTTCCCTCTTGCAATTAATTTTGATGCATATTTTCCAGTTTGCTTTTTAATATCAGAAAGAATCGATTCTCCGATTTTTAAATCAGGGGCTTTAACAAACTCATTTGCAAGGTTTTTAGCACCGCTTAAAATCACCTCCGAAACACTCAATCCCATTTCGGCCAGCCTTAAACAAACGCCCGTGCCGAGCACCACACCGCCGGCAACAATTTTAACCGTTTTAGCAGCTGCTTTTTGTAATTTAACCTTGTCCATTTTGCTCTCCTTTGGCTTTAATTTAGCTGTTTTTTTATCTTTTGTCAATTTTTTTCTTGTGCTGTCGATAAAAATATGATATAAAGAGACCAACAATTTAAGAATTATGTTTCACAATAAATATTATTATCATGAAAGAAATCTTGAAAATCAAAAAGGGCTGGTTCATCGCCGCTTATGTCATCGGGTTAATCTTCTACATTACCGATATGGTCTTTACCTATCAGAGTGCTCAAAAAGCCGCTGAGGCGAACATTTGGATATTTATTTATTCCCATACCATGTTCCTCGGCGCCCTCGTCTTCTGTGCCAAGAGCGGCACGCGGCGGAAATTCCTCTGGAGAACCTTTGCAGGATTTGTTTTCCTGCTTTCGATCTTCGTGATGATGACTCCCCCGATCTTAAGCGTTGTCGCCGCGTATGCACTGTTCCTGTCAATCGGCTACATCCACATTCGCACGATCAAGACAACCGATATCTTCGGCGAGCGCGAACTGCCTACCGAGATGGACGGCGCAAAAGAGCCTACCTCGCAACAATACAAGATGAGCATATGGATCTTGGCTTCACTCATGATCCTGTTTGTTTCCTGCTGGTCTTTGTAGATTTTACCGAAAACGGAACGGAGCCTTCAAAAGAGGCTCCGTTTTTTTATTGATCTATTTCGTTTTTATCGATTGAATATCCCGTTGCTCGAACCGTTCGAATATAGTCTGCTCCGAACTCGTTTAAGGCTTTGCGCAAGC
Organism: Alphaproteobacteria bacterium UBA1254; assembly: GCA_002308495.1. Taxonomy (GTDB): domain Bacteria; phylum Pseudomonadota; class Alphaproteobacteria; order RF32; family CAG-239; genus UBA1254. Next base: position 9,062 of record DBVW01000023.1, on the reverse strand, counting down.
GTCTGATATGAACATCAATCGTGCGCGACTCAACATAGATATTATTGCCCCAAACGGTTTTAAGCAAATATTCGCGTGAAAAAACCTGCCCCGGGTTTTCAATTAAAATTTTTAATAGTCTGAATTCCGTCGGACCTAAATGGATATAGTTCTCTCCGCGGAAAACCTTTTTTTGAACCAAATCTATCCTGATATCTTCATAGTTTAATTCTTTAATCGGCAAAATCTCAGGTGCACGGCGCATATTTGTCCGCACACGCGCCATCAATTCGGGCACCGAAAACGGCTTGGTCACATAATCATCCGCACCGGCATTTAAGCCTTTAACCTTATCTTCTTCCTGGCCTTTTGCGGTCAGCATAATAATCGGAATATTTTTCAAATCGGGTTTGGATCGGATCAATTTGCAAATTTCGACTCCCGACAGTTCAGGCAACATCCAATCAAGCAAAATCAGCGACGGGCAATTTTTTTCGACCACACCCAAAACCTTATTTCCTCTTGACTCGATTAAAACATCATAGCCCTCTTTTTCAAGATTATATTTAAGCAGCAAAGCCAAAGCCTGTTCGTCTTCAACCACCAAAACCGTTGCCATTTTTCGTTCTCCTTATCTTAATGATTCAATATTTTTTTTATAATTTCCGCCTTTAAAAATCGCCGTTCCGGCAACCAATATATCAGCCCCGGCGCCGATGCTTTCTTCCGCAGTCATCGGGTTAATACCGCCGTCAACTTCAATTAAAATTTTGCGCCCTTTAATCATCTTTTTGATGCGTGCGATTTTATCAAGACATGTGTCGATAAATGTTTGACCGCCAAAGCCCGGATTAACCGTCATCACCATAATTAAATCCGTTTTATCCAAAACATATTTTAAAACGTCTTCATCCGTTGAAGGATTAAGCGCAACGCCTGCTTTGATGCCACAGCTCTTAATTTTTTCCAAAATGCCGTCAAGATGTGTTGTTGCTTCGGCATGAACGGTTAAAATATCGGCCCCGGCATTTTTAAACCACTCAATCATATTTTCGGGGTTTTCAACCATCAAATGCACATCAAGCGGCAATTTGGTGCATTTCCGAACGGCTTTAACGATTGTTGCACCGAATGTTAAATTCGGCACAAAATGACCGTCCATCACATCAAGATGAATCATATCTGCGCCTGCCTTTTCAAGCGCTTTTATTTCATCTTCAAGATGCGCAAAATCCGCAGATAAAATACTCGGTGCAATCAAAACCATATTTTTCTCCTTTGGAGTTATTTTACTTTTTAAAACTTAAATTGAAGTAAATTTTTTTGAGCCCTTGAAATTAAAAAATTGAGGCATACTTGTTTTTCAAACACAAACAAACAGGAGAATTTCAATGGGCGATATGGCAAGACGCATTTCAAAAGTCGATGTGAATGATTTAATCAAAACCTTAAATGAAGCTTATGCGGAAGAATGGCTCGCATATTATCAATATTTTTTGGGGGCAAAATTAGTTCAGGGTATTTTGCGCCCGAATATCGTTGAAGAGTTTGAAGAACACGCCCGCCAAGAATGCGAACATGCCTCAATGGTGGCGGACAGAATCATTCAGCTCGGCGGAACGCCCGTTTTAAACCCTGATGATTTTTCAAAACTCGCCAAATGCAAATATGATGAGCCGATTAATGAAGATACTTTTTCGCTTGTTAAGCAAAATCTTGATGCCGAGCGTTGCGCTATCGGGCGTTATCAGGGAATCTGCGATTTAACCTTCGGCAAAGATTACGAAACATATCGTCTTTCGGAACATATCTTGAAAGAAGAAATCGAGCATGAGCAGGAAATGGAAGACTTTATCAAAGATATGACCACCGCCAAAAATTATTATCAATCGACCTCAACAAATTGATTTTTTTCATTTGAAATTTTCTTTAATAAAAACTTTATTAAAAACTTCAAGATGTTTCTTGAAGTTTTTTATTGACGCGGTTTAAAACTTGTTGTATCTTTCGACAAGTTTAATTGAACTTAAAAGAAAAAAGATGCTTTATTTTAACAGTTACATACTTCTCATTATTATCCCCTAAGGGGATGCATCTTTTTATATAAAATTCAATTTTTTTAATCAAACAACTTAAATCAATACTTTAATTAAATTCAAATAGGTTATAGCTATGAAACATTACGCTGAAATAGAAGCAAAGCCCGACTTTGTAAAACTTGAAAAAGAGGTCTTAAAATTTTGGGAAGAAGATAAAACATTTGAAAAATCCGTCCACAATCGCGACGGTGCCGCAGAGTTTGTTTTTTATGACGGCCCTCCGTTTGCAAACGGAACGCCTCACTACGGACATATTATGGTTTCTTATGTGAAAGACGTTGTTGCCCGTTTTCAAACAATGATGGGCAAAAAGGTTGAGCGCCGTTTGGGGTGGGACTGCCACGGACTTCCTGCCGAGATGTCTGCCGAAAAGCAGCTCGGCGTTTCGGGACGCAAACAAATTGAGCAATACGGCGTCGAAAAATTTAACGATTTCTGCCGTTCCGATGTTTTGAAATATTCTTCGATTTGGGTTGATATGTTCAAACGAATCGGTCGTTGGGTCGATTTTTCAAATGATTATAAAACAATGGACCTGTCTTTTATGGAAAGCGTTATCCATAACTTCAAAGAGCTTTATGACAAAGGCCTTGTTTATGAAGATTTTCGCGTTATGCCTTATTCTTGGGCGGCAGAAACCCCGATTTCAAACTTTGAGGTTAATCTCGGCTATCAAGACAAAACGGATAATGCCATTACCGTTATGTTCACCCTTGAAAACGGTATGAAAATTTTAGTTTGGACAACAACGCCCTGGACACTTCCTTCAAACCTAATGCTTGCCGTCGGCAAAGATATTGATTACGCCGTTATGGAGGAAGACGGGCAAAAATATATTCTCGCCGAGGCGCGTTTGGGTGCTTATAAAAAACAGCTTGAACATGCCGTTAAAGTCGGCTCGATGAAAGGAACGGATCTTGTCGGTCTTTCTTATGAGCCTATGTTCGGCTATTTCAAAGAGCTAAAAAACAAAGGTGCTTTTAAGGTTTTATCAGGTGATTTCGTTTCAACCGAAGACGGCACCGGTGTTGTTCATATTGCCCCAGGTTTCGGACAAGATGACTTTGATGTTTGCCGCGCCTATGATGAAAACTTTCCGATTGTCTGCCCTGTTGACGAATCGGGCAAATTTACTTCCGAAGTTCCGGATTATGAGGGCAAGCAGGTTTTTGAAACAAACGAGCCGATTATGGCTTGGCTGAAAGAAAACCGCTTACTTGTTAAGAAAGAGCAATATACCCACTCTTACCCGTTTTGTTGGCGTACGGACACCCCGCTTATATATAAGGCGATGTCTTCATGGTTTGTTAAAGTAACCGATTTCAGAGACGATATGGTCAAAAACAATCAGCAAATCAACTGGGTTCCGGACCATATTAAAGACGGACGTTTCGGCAAGTGGCTCGAAGGCGCGCGTGATTGGTCAATTTCACGTAATCGTTTTTGGGGAACGCCGATTCCCGTTTGGAAATCCGACAATCCGAAATTTCCAAGAATCGATGTGTTCGGTTCTCTTGAGGAGATTAAAGAGAAAACGGGATTTGACGTTAAAAACCTTCATAAGCCTTATATTGACGAGGTTGTTTACAAAAACCCCGATGATCCGAGCGGACAAACAATGATGCGTCGCGTCACGGACGTTTTTGACTGTTGGTTTGAATCGGGCTCAATGCCTTATGCTCAGGTTCACTACCCATTTGAAAACAAAGAGTGGTTTGAAAGCCACTTCCCTGCCGATTTTATTGTTGAAGCGATGGATCAAACAAGGGGCTGGTTTTATACCTTAACCGTTTTATCGACGGCTTTGATGGGCAAGCCGGCATTTAAAAACTGCATCTGCACGGGGCTGCTTGTTGCCGAAGGCGGTCAAAAGCTTTCAAAACGCTTGAAAAACTATCCTGATCCGAATGAAGTTTTGGAAAACATCGGCTCCGAGGCTTTGCGTTGGTTTTTGGTTTCTTCGCCGGTTTTGAAAGGCGGCAATCTCGCTGTTGACAAAGAAGGTAAAGAAATTTCAAAAGCTTCACGTGCTGCGTTAATTCCGCTTTGGAACGCCTTCTATTTCTTTGTTTTATATGCTAATGCCGAAGAATATGAAGCCAAAGAAATCTCTTCTTCATCTGAGGCTATTGATAACTACATTTTATCAAAGCTCAAAGTTTTGAGAGACCATGTCGAGCACGGTCTTTTGAGCTATGATGTTGCGGAAGCCACCTCTGAAGCAACTGCCTTTATGGAAGTTTTAAACAACTGGTATATTCGCCGCACGCGTGACCGTTTTTGGAGCGGTGATGAAAAAGCTTTTGACACGCTTTACACCGTCTTGTTGAATTTGAGCAAAATTTTGGCGCCTTTGATGCCGTTTGTTTCGGAATATATTTATAAAAACCTTACCAAAGGCGAATCGGTTCATTTGGTCGATTTTCCAAAACTCAAAGACATTAAAGCCGATGAAAAACTTGTCTCCGAGATGGATTTTGTTCAAGAGCTCTGCTCTGCCGGCAAATTTATCCGTGAAGAGAAAAATTTAAGAGGTCGTTTGCCGCTACAAAGCCTGACGCTTATCGGGGCTGATTTGAGTTTGCCCTATCAGGAAATTGTCAAAGATGAGCTTAATGTTAAAGAAATTAAGTTTGATAACAATTTAAGTGCTTATGCCGATAAAAAGCTTTATCTTTATACCCCGCTCCTCGGCAAAACTTTGGGCAAGGATATGGGCAAAGTGATGGCTGCTTACAAGCAAAATCAGTGGTCTTTAAACGATGACGGAACACTCAGCATTGCCGATTTAACTTTAGCGCCCGATTTGTTTGAAGTTCGTCTTGACATGAAAGACGGCGTTGCAGGGCAATCTTTTGCAAACAACAAAGCCGTCATTACTTTAGACACAAATTTAACACCCGAGCTCAAACGCGAAGGTATGGCACGCGACTTTATCCGTTTGGTTCAAACGCTTCGAAAAGAAAAAGATTTCAATATTTCAGATCGTATTGAGCTGTGTTGGCAAACCGAAAATGCTGAGCTTGCTCAAGCTTTGGAAGAAAACAAATCTTATATTTCCGAGCAGGTTTTGGCTGTTAAAACTTGTGATTCTTGCGCCAACGGGGTCAAAGATGTTATTGACGGTCAAAATATTATCTTTGATGCTAAAGTTGCTTAAAGAAATATAAACTTTTCAGCCTTAAAATGCACTTTCATAAAAAAAGTGCATTTTTTTGATAAAAATACTAGACAAAAATAAAAAAATATGCTAAAGTTAAGCATATATCGGTTCAGAAATGAAGGAGACAAAAGATGGCTGAAAATTTTAATCAACAGATATTAGATCACCCTCTTTATCATCTGGCGCAAAAACTCGGCGCTTATCGGCTTCGCAGTCTTCCTAAAAGCCAAAAAGCCGTAGATATAGAGCTTAACAGAATTGCCCATGCCGTCAAAAAGCATGCCCTTAGCGATGAAGAAATGAAAAAATTGTCTGACGAAGAGCGTGCCGTTTACGAACAAGTCCTTGCTCGCGAGGAAAGCGCTCCGAAATCCGCACGTGCAGACGCGCCGAAAGACAAAACCACTTTAAAAACATTTGAAGAATTAGCTGAAAGAAGAGAACGTCCGATTACGGAAGATCCTTATTACCAAATGGCAAAGCTTCTCGGCATGGACGTTGAAAAATATCAGGTCACTGCCGAAAAAGATATTGAAACCGTTCAAAAAGATTTGGCGTATGATTTGCATATAAAGGTTTGCAACAGTTCTGCCGAACAATGCAATCAAGATCTTCAAATTTTAAAGAGTGTTGAAGATTCCAAAACTTCCAAATTGTTTATCGGCAAATATAAACGCCTTGTGTTGGATGAAAAATTTAAGGGTCACTACGCAAACATAAAAGATATTGAAGCTGTTCTCCAAAAAGTTGAAAAATTACCCGAAGGCGGAGACGGTTTTGAACTTCTGGCTGATCCTCTTTATATTCAAGCCGTCAAGCTTGGAATTTCGCTTCCCGAATACAAACTGAACTCCTTTAATGAGCGTGCAGATTGTCTTCGTGATGTTGAAATGCGCATCAAAGAAGCCGGTCATGAGCCGGTAGAGCATTATCCGACAAAAGAAGAAGAGGAAGAATTTCGCAGACAGCAGGCTTTAGAACGCCTTTCAAATGCCCCTTCTTACAAAATCGCCCAAGCAATCGGCATTGACCTTTCGGGTTATGCGCCGACAGATTCTACTCAAGTGCATGATATCTTAGAAGAGCTTACCGAAAAAGTCAAAACGCAAATTCCGGAATATATCAAAAACAATGATTTTGAAAAAAATCACGCTTTTGTAACAGGGTTATCCGCAATCATAGCCCAAGCGCAAGAAGATGGCCGGATAAACAAACACAATGAAGAAACCTTTAAAGAGATTCTTGATATTACTGTGAACGCGATTCAAGAAAAGCTTAAAACCATTGAAGCAACAGAAGAAAGGACAGAAGACATGAGCAACGAATGGATGGATAAATTGACCGAAAACCCGATTTACAAAACCGCTCTCGAAGCAGGGTTGATAGCTCCGGGGTCAATTACAATCAACAGTGAAGAGCAAATGATAAATCAGCTTAACACTCTTGCAGACTTATTGCATCAGGAAGGATACACATCAGATAAAGAGCATGCAAAACACAAGGAAGAAATAGATGCCATCAGACCCTCTATGGAAGTTGCGGGAGATGAACCTCTTAAGGAGGCCGAAGAGGTTAAAGAAATTGTTCCCGAAGAACCTAAAAAAGTAGAGACAGAAGAAAGACACTCAGTGGTTGTTGAAACAGTTGGTGAAGAAACCCCTCTTCCTGCTCCCGTTAAAACGGAAGATGAAGAAAAAGAAGAAGAAAAATCGTGGATGGATATCAAGCGTGAAGTTTGGCAAGAGTTTGCCGCTTCGGTTGAGCATACTTTAACAGAAGAAGATAAAGACAACAAAGAAAAAGAGACTTTAGAGTTTATTTTATCAAAAGAAGAAGAACCGAAAGGCAAAGTTTTGTATTCTTCTGCCACGAACGTTCAAATTACGGCAGATTCCGAACTTGTTATGTATCAAGGTTTGGTTCATGATGCCATCAAAGGCGAAATGAGCATTACCTTCGGCGAAACTTTAAGCGAAAAACAAAAATTGATGCTCTATGCCGCTGCCTTAATGAGCGAAGAAAAATATAAAAACGGTGAAAAGATTCAACTGATCGGCGCGCCTGAAATTGATTTGAACAATGAAGTTTTCAAGAGCTTGCCGAAAGAAGTTCGCGATGTTTTGAGCGCTGAAGTTGAACGTCAGGCTCAAGAAGCAGAAAAGCTCGCCGAAATTGAAGCCGCAAAAGCAAAGGCTGCCGAAATTGAAGCGACTAAAGAACCTGTTATTGAAATACTTCCGGAACCCACGGCAGAAGCCGAACCTGTTCCCGAGCCTGCCGCAGAGCCTGTTCCCGAGCCTGCCGCGGAAGTTGTTACAGATGAGCCTGCCGCAGAGCCTGTTCCAGAACCTGTTGCGGAAGTTGTTGCAGAAGAACCTGCCGCAGAGCCTGTTCCCGAGCCTGCCGCGGAAGTTGTTACAGAAGAATCTGTCGCAGAGCCTGTTCCCGAGCCTGCCGCGGAAGTTGTTGCAGAAGAACCTGCTCGCAGAGCCTGTTCCCGAGCCTACAGCCAAAGAAGCTGATAAAGTTAAAGACGAACTTGACAAAGCTCGCAGAAAATTGCCTGTTTCCACTGCACGCGCTCCTAAAACACATCGAAGCGTTGATGAAATGCGCGGCGTAGGTGTTAAAAAACAAACACACAAAGGAAGAAAATCCTCGACAACAAAAACACTCAACGGAAAAGGTGTCGCTCCCCAAAAAGGTGATGATGGTCGTTAATAAAGGAGAATAGCAATGGCAGACGTTGGAACCGAATTTACGGATTTTTTGAGAGCATACTGTTTGGAAGATTATCACAGACTTTCTTCCGATGAGGTTACCGGTGCCGAAATCAATGCTATTTTTTCAAAGCACAAAGCAAAGTTTGATGCTTGGCGCAAAATTCCTCAATGGCAAAGGGACAAATATTGCAACAAAGTCCCCGAAGAGCTGTTGGAAAAAGCGGCCAGAGATCCGAACTTTACCGAAGCGGATGCCATTGAAAACGAAAAAAAGTATCTTAATAAGAACAACCCCTACTCGCCCATTCCCGATATTTTGGAAGAAAGCGAGACTTATCACGAGCTTGTCGCCTGTGGTATTATGTTTACGCCGGCACACATCGCCGCTATGAAACTTGCCACGGACCAGTTTGACAGAAGCGGATATCAGCACTCAACTTCCGAACAGCTTGCTATGGAAACGGTATTTAACAAAGCTTTGTTCGAAAAATATGCTCAAGTTTCAACAAATTCTGATCTGTCGGTTCAAGAACAAACACAGCAAAAGCAAAAATTGGAAAATTTGATTGACGAATCTCGTCTCAGACGCGTTCATATTGCGACCGAAGATGTCAAACAAAATCAGCCCGAGCGTGCCTTAATGCTTACTCTTAGAGCTTTGCAAATGGGCAAAATCGACCAAGAACAAGCTCTGCCGGAAATCGACATGTATGTGAAGAAAATTGTTTCTGCAGATCGCTTGGATTTGCTTGCCGTTAAAATGAGCGAATCTCTTTATCAAAAAGTTTTGAAACCCGAAACGAAAGAGATTTTAGATTATGTCTTAAAAGAAAATCATGCTGATATGCACCACATTGAAAAAATGCGTGAAAAAATCAGAAAAATAAAAACTGTCGACATATCTCAAACGCAAGCCAAACGTTCAGATTTACCAAGGTTTTCCGCTTATTCAAAAGCAATAAAAAGAGACTCCTACAGTTAAAAAATCGGTGTCGTTAACTTTTTATTATATCTTTCGTTATATACCTATTTACGAACTTGATACTTCAATTTTTTTCAGGTATGATTTATTCAGATACTTGAGGAGGTATCTGTTAT
>DBVW01000016.1 GCA_002308495.1 Alphaproteobacteria bacterium UBA1254 | reverse complement strand
AAGGCTGGACAATATCACCGACGGCAGAGTTTAACGCAATGGGATATCAAATCAAAGGACATGAAGAAGAGAAAGCGTATGCGTTAAATATTAAAAAGCAAAATGTGTTCTCTGTTGAAGCGGGCTTCGGATTGAATGTCAGCAAAGAGTTTAAGCCGAGCAAGAACGAGAGCTTTAAGTTATCATCAAGCATTATGGCGTACCACGAATTTTCAGATCCGTATGAGTTAAGGCTTTCGATGAGAGGAATGGACGGCAGCTGGAAGGTTAAAGATGAGAAACGAAGAAAAGAAAGACTTGCCGTCAAGAACAGCTTTGAATACAGCTTGAGGCCGTTCTCGATATACGGCAATCTCTTCTCATACATCGACAGCGAATATCGCACAAAGGCTGATATCGGCTTCAAATACGCATTCTAAAAAGCTCGTATAGCTGGCGATTAATCGCGCACGCTATCCGAGCTTTATGGAAGTTAAAAGTGTAAAGAAAAAAAAGAATAGGTTTCTTCAATGTTTACATTGTTCAAGGAGATAAAATGATGAAAAATAAGGTTCTAATTATAGTGTGCGGGACGCTCATCGTATGTGCGTCCGAAGCGTTCGCGGATTATTGCACAACACACGAAAATAATGGCGTTAAAACAGATATGACCTGTGCTTGGCCAAACGGTAAAATAACAACAACTTATTATGATCCTCAAGGTCGTGAAATACAATATATAGGTCTTAACAAAGATGGATCACTTGAGGAACAGCAAGATTATACATATGACGAAGACGGAACAATGACACGTCTGATATATAATAGTTCTGAAGCGGTTGAAAACCACACCCCTGATGCAAAATCAGTATCGCACTATGATACAAAAGGTCTTGAAATTTCATATCAATATTGGAATTCTCCGCAATCCGTTGCAAATGATACGCCAGACTATAAAGAAGAACGAAGTTATGATAGCAACGGATATATGAACCTATATACCGAGTGGGATTCCCAAGAGGCGATTGCAAACAATACACCGACTAACAAATCATCATATACATATGATGCTGAAGGCAATGAGACCTCTTACACATCATGGAGTTCTCAAGAGGCAATTGCGAATGACACGCCGGATTATAAAGAAACCTACCAATATAATGCTGATCAGGGTGTCTTTATGAAAGAATATTACAACAATTCGGAATCAATTGCACAAAATGCGCCGGATTTGCGCACTTTTGAAATGCAAAATGAACAGGGCGAGTACCAATATCTTGCTTATAATAAAGATGGAAATATAGCGGGAATTAACGGTGATGATAGATTTATCTACGATGCACAAGGAAGAGTGACCGCAATAGGTACAACATTTTGTAAGTAGGAGAATAGAAAATGAAAGCAAAAATTTTTATATTGACACTTTTATCATTAGTTTGTTTTTCTGTAGGTATTTGCTATGCTGATGATGATATTGGATGCGGCAGAAAAACAATATCTTATAATGACGATGGAAGCGTCACACTAAAGTATGGAGGGGACGAAGAAGGAATAACATATAATTCTCTTAATGATATGTATATGAGCTTGTATGGTTTTGTGCCACCTCTGACATTAGAGGAAAGTGGATATAAACAGATGTTCAATATTTCATCAACAAGTCATAATTCTTCTATAGGTTCAAATAAAACGCGGGGACGGTTAATTTATAGCGTTCAAGAAGCAAATGAGGTTACAAAAGAAGGAACTGTTAACAGAGTTCGATTAAGATACAAATAACAAAAAAGCCTCTCGTTTGAGAGGCTCTTTTTTTTGTGATATATCAGATTTTTTTCTTGATTTCTTAATTGAAAGCACAGTAAAATTTTCTACGTGCAGTAATTAAAATTTTTTGAAAGGATAAGAAATTATGAAAAAACTGTGTTTAATGTCAGTGCTTGCGCTTTTTTTGACGTGTGGCCTGGCTTTTGCGGATCAGTCGTTTTATGATGACAACGGCAATTTAATAAAGCATATTTTTGACGACGGCGGTGTTATGGAACAAGAGTTTGATGCCAACGGAAATCGCACTTTATATACGTTTTATAACCCAAACAGCGGTCATTTCAGAAGAGAAGAAACAACTTACGACGAACAGGGTCGTTATAGCTCTTTTTTAGGCTATAACAGCCAAGAAGCTTATGCCTCAAACAAGCCGGATAATAAAGGAACGGCCATCTATGATGATGAGACGGGACACTTTTTGCAATATGATTATAATACGGCAGAAAGCATAGAATCTGACAAACCGGATTCCAAATACGAAGCTTTCTATAATGTCGATACACACACATGGGTAGGCATGTATTATGAAGGGCAGGAATCCGTACAATCAAATACACCTGTTGAAACATCGGCAGGCGATGATACAAGAACGGTCTATTATGATGCGGAAGGAAGATTAGTTGAATATGGTAATTATGGCGATCCGAATATTGTTGATGAAAAGTTTGTGAGCTACGATTCTTCCGGAAAAATCAGCAAAATTTCGGGAGGTTGGTGCCCAAATTCCGGTGGCGGACATGGGTTTGAAGTTAATTAGAAAAAGGAGAAGAACCATGAGATTAAAATATTTCGTTTTAAGTTTAATAGTATCAAGTTTGATTTCATTTAGTTCGTTTGCTGCTCAGATGATTGATTGCTATCAGGCAAATGTTTCTTATGATGACCAGGGGCGCGTTACATTAACGGATGATAATGGAAACATTATGGGAACTTATGACAACACGGAAGCGATGTTGGCAGATGTTTTCGGTCTGAATATCAGCGCAAATTGGAATGACGTTTTGACGAATTTTAACAACAGTTATAACTCGTCAAACAGCTCATCATCATCTTCGTCAAAAACGCGCGGACGTCTGATTTATAGTGTCGAAGAAGCAAATGCCGCAGTAAAAGACGGAGCGGTTAATAAAATCCGCCTGAGATATAAATAACAAAAGAGCCTCTCGAAAGAGAGGCTTTTTTATAAATTAAATTCTGCCGTATATATCTTCAAAACGGACAATATCATTTTCATCTAAATTATCCCCCGTTTGAATTTCAATAAACTCCACAGGCTCACTTGATTTATTTTCAATACGGTGTTTTGTTTCAACCGGAATATAAACGGCATCATCGGCTTTAACGTTGATGAGTTTTTCGCCTAAAGTAACCACTGCTTCGCCTTTAACAATAATCCAATGTTCGCCTCTGTGATGATGAAGCTGCAAAGAGAGCTTACCCTGCGGCTTAACCATAATGCGCTTAACGCAAAAGTTATCATCACCGTCCAAAACTTCCCAAGTTCCCCAAGGACGTGTATCGTGATCACCTTTTTGATATAAATTTGCCATTTTTCGCTCCATAAGTATGATAAAGTTCTTGATGAAAGCAAATATAAATTATATAAAATAAAACACAAGCAAAATATATTTTTTATGAGAAAAGGCCATGCTCAAAAAAAATTCAACGGATATTATGCCCCTGTTGCAGCAAATTCAGCGCCATTTGCAAGAAAATTTTGAAATTAATCAGAAGCTTGAAAATGTGATGAAAGCGCTCTGTTCGTTTTTTGAAGCGGATATGGCTGTTTCATATATTTCAATTGATGAAAATTACTTAGAGCTTTTTTCAAACTATGGTTTCAATAACGTGCAGGATATCACAAATATCCGCTACGGAGACGGTCTGATCGGAGAAATAGCTCTTAAAGCGAGCGTGCTTTCCAAAACGGAAGAAAATGCCGAAGTGAAGTCAATGATCGGCGCGCCGCTGTTACAATGGGATAAAGTTGTCGGTGTCGTCGCTTTGGGCTATTTAAACAAGCGCGTTTTTTCTGAGTTTGAAATTGAAACATTAAAAACAATTGCCATGTTTTTAACAACCTCTTTCTCGTCCGAAGAAATTTCGGATTATAAAAGAACGCTTGCAAAATCACGCGGTTTTACGCTCAAAGATCGCTTAAAAGGCCAAATTTTAAATAAAGGCTACGGCGTAGGGCAGGCTTTGGTGCATCAACGCCGCCGCGCCATTAAGCAGATGTTTACGAAAAACATCGGCAAAGAACAAAAATTGCTTGATGATGCACGGCAAAAAATGCTGAACCAATTAGACGACACATTTAATAAATCGCTGTTTGGCATCGGTGAACATGTTGAAATTTTAGAAACATATAAAATGCTTGCCTCAGACAAAGGGTGGCATAAAAAAATCAAAGCATATATTGACACAGGATTGACAGCAGAGGCCGCTGTTGAAAAAGCCTACAACGACATGTGGGAAAAACTTTCAAATTCATCGGACATTTACTTAAAAGAACGTTTAAATGATTTGCGCGATATATCAGACAGGCTTCGTTCATTTTTAAGCGGAGAGAGAAAAGCGAAAGCAAAATCTTCGGAAGATGATGACATTATTTTAGTTGCTCAAAGTATGGGGCCGGCTGATTTAATGGATTATGATTATAAAAAAATCAGAGCGCTTGTTTTGGAAGACGGAACGTCAACGATGCATGTTTCTATCGTTGCCAAAGCTTTGAACATTCCGGTTGTGGCAAAAGTGAAAGGTCTGTATCGCGATGTTAAAGATGGTGAAATTTTAGCCGTTGACGGTGTTGACGGTTTTGTTTACATCAATCCGACAGATGAGATGAAAAAGACGTTCAAAGAGCGTCAAAAAAAGATGGCGGGTTGGCGTGAAGAATTGAAAGCTTTGGCAAAGAAACCTTCAAAGACATTGGACAATGTTAAAATCAGCTTAAATGTGAATGTCGGTCTTGATTTTGATTTAGAATATATCGAGCTTTCAAATTGCGATGGTGTCGGTCTCTACAGAACGGAAATTCCGTTTATGACGGCAAACAAATTACCGACGGTAAGTGAGCAGGTTACCATTTATCAAAAACTTATCAAAAAAGCAAAAGGCAAAAAAATTGTTTTCAGAAGCTTAGATGTCGGTTCGGATAAATTGCTACCCTATTGGGGAGATTTGAAAGAAGAAAATCCGGCAATCGGTTGGCGGTCGATTCGCATAACGCTTGACAGGCGAGCGCTGTTGCGCAGCCAAATGAAAGCGTTTTTAAAAGCTGCGGCAGGCCGTGAGCTTGATGTGATGTTTCCGATGGTTTCAAGTGTTGAAGAATTTAAAGAAGCCAAAGAAACGCTTTTGCTCGAATATGAAAAACAAAAAGAACAAAAAGCAAAATTGCCGACAAAGCTCAATATTGGTTTAATGGTTGAAGTGCCCTCAATTATTTTTGAATTAGATGAAATTTTAAAATATGCCGACTTTATTTCAATCGGTACAAATGATTTGGCGCAGTTTATGTTTGCATGCGATCGCACAAACCCGCGCTTGTCGGAGCGTTATGATGTTTTATCGGCACCGTTTTTAAAAGTTATGAAACAAATTATCTTAAAATCAAAAGAACACAACGTTTTATGCAGCGTTTGCGGTGAAATGGCAAGTAATCCGATCGAGGCGATGGCTTTAATCGGCTTGGGTTACAGGTGTTTTTCAAGCAGCGGTGCTTCGTTTGTGAAAATCAAAAAGATGATTAGAAGTATTCGCACGGATGAAATAACGGATTATATAGAAACGCTGTTAAATTCAAACAAAAAGACGCTTCGTCCGCAATTATTAGCCTATGCTGTTGATCATGCTATTGCAATTTCATAAAAAATGTGTTTTAATACATCAAAATCATTTATAAAGGATGAAAAAAGTGGAAGAAGAAAAAGCCAAAGAAAAGGAAAAAACACCGGAAACGGCCGAAGAAGCGACCACGGTGGGTATGTTCTTGAAATACACGCGTATGAAGCAAAAGAAATCGATTGAGGCGGTTTCTGACGCGCTTTGCATACGCAAGATTTACATTAAAGCATTGGAAGAAGACGATTACGAAACGTTGGCACCGATTCCTTACGGTATCGGGTTTGTTCGTTCGTACGCCAAATATTTAGGCTTGAATGTTGATCGAGTCGCACAGTTTTATAAGCAACAAGCAATGCCGAAAAAAGAAAAAGTTGTGTCGACTGTTGTAACAAATCATGCCGAAAAAACGATGCCGAGCAAACATCAAATGTATATTGCTTTGTTGGCGATTGTTTTGCTTTATGCTTTATGGCTTGCTTTTCGTTTTATTCCGGGCTTTATAAAAGAACAAGAGCCTCAGGCAGAATCTTTGCCGGTTATAGAAGTTATGCCCTTTAGTGAAGAACCTGAAGAAATTTTTCAACCGGAAAATATAGAGCCGGCAGAAAACGAAGGAGCAGCAGAGGGTGAAGTCGCAGCTGAAAATCAAATCACGGTTGTTGAAGAAAATTATGTTGAACCGACGGAAGAAACAGAGCCGAAAAGTCGAGTCGTTCTCAAGTTTAAGGGAGATTCGTGGGTTGAATTAAAGGATGCCGAAAAGGTCTATTTAAGCGGGGTTCACGGCAAAGGGTTTGAATATGAAGCCCCTGATGTCGAAGGCTTGGTGCTTTCGATCGGCAGATATTACAATGTTGAAGTTTATATTGATGGCAAATTAACAACGGTTGCCACGCCGAAAAAACAAACAAAAATAAAACTGGATAACTACTTAAAGCATTAGAAGAAACAGATAAAAAGAATCGGGAGGTATTAAAATGCCTTGCCGTTTCTTTTTATGTTTGAAGGAAAGAAAAATGGCAAAAGTACAAAGTGTTCGCGGGACGTATGACCTATACGGAACAGCAAAACGCAAAGCAAAAAAAGTTGTGAAGATCGCTTCTGAAACAGTCGAAAAATATGGCTTTGAAGAAATTGAAACGCCGATTTTCGAATTTACGGAAGTCTTTGCCCGCAACTTAGGCGATACATCAGATATTGTTACAAAAGAGATGTATACTTTTCAAGACAGAGGCGGTGAGAGTTTAACTTTGCGCCCGGAGGGAACGGCCGGTGTTGTGAGGTCTTTTGTTTCGGAAGGCATGCAGCAAAACTTGCCGGTGAAGTTTTATTACACCGGTCCGATGTTTCGTTATGAACGTCCGCAAAAAGGGCGTCAACGTCAGTTTACACAATTCGGAGTCGAAATGCTCGGCGTTGAAACGCCTCAAGCCGATATAGAAATTATTGCGATGGCTTACAGCTTTTTGAAAAATTTAGGTTTAGATCAAAGCATTATCGTCGAAATAAATTCTTTAGGCGATCAGGAAAGCCGAGATGCATACCGTTCAAAATTAGTTGCTTATTTAAAGGAACATTTCAATGAACTTTCATCTGAGAGCAAAGAAAGACTTGAGAAAAATCCGCTTCGTGTGCTCGATTCGAAAGAAGAATGTGATAAAGCTGTGGTTGCAAACGCACCGCTTTATTCCGACAGTTTAAACGAAACATCAAAGAAATTTTTTGATGATGTTTTGAAAGGTCTTGATTTGCTTGAGATTCCATATCGGGTAAACAATCGTTTGGTGCGTGGTTTAGACTATTATTCACACACGGTTTTTGAACTCATCACGGACAAACTCGGTGCTCAAGGCACGGTTTTGGCGGGCGGCAGATATGACGGACTTGTCGCGGAAATGGGCGGCGGTGATGTGCCGGGCATCGGTTGGGCATGTGGCGTTGAAAGGTTGTCGATGTTGCTGGATGAAGATGTTGAATTACCACGTCCGGTTGCCGTGATTGAGGTTGGCGAAGATGTGCATGATGAGGCATTAAAATTAGCTTATGATTTGCGCAATACGGGTTATCGGGTTGAACATTCTTACAGCGGAAATTTGAAAAAGCGCATGATGAAAGCAAACAAAGCAAATGCTTATGCCGCGCTGATTTTGGGCTCTGATGAACTGTCGAAAGGAAACGTTACGTTCAAAAATTTAGACACGGGCGAGCAAAAAGAAATCAGCCTGAAAAATGTTCAAAAGGAATTAAAATAATGAATTTCGATGAAAAATTAGATCAGGTTGCCCGCCGTTTTGAAGAAATCAATGCGTTGCTTGCCAGCACATCAAATACCGAAGAATTGGTCAAATTGAACAAAGAGTCGGCAGCATTAGCACCGGTTGTTGAGATTATTGAAAAATATCAGCATTTTAAACAAAACTTGAAAGATGCGGAAGAAATGGCTTCAGATGAAAGTTTGGATAAAGAAATGCGTGATATGGCGCAAGCCGAATATTATGAGTTAAAAGAAAAATTACCTCAAATGGAGCATGAAATCAAAATCGCTTTGCTTCCGAAAGCCGAAGATGATGAGAAAAACGCGATTCTGGAAGTTCGTGCCGGCACAGGTGGAGACGAAGCTGCTTTATTTGCCGCTGTTTTGTTTGAAATGTATCAACGTTACGCTTTAAAACAAGGTTGGAAATTTGAAGTCATAGATGCCAACGAAAACGGTTTGGGCGGATATAAAGAGGCTTCGGCAAAAATCACCGGAACGGATGTTTTTGCAAAATTAAAATTTGAATCGGGGGCGCACCGCGTGCAAAGAGTTCCGGTAACGGAATCACAAGGAAGAGTGCACACCTCTGCGGCAACGGTTGCCGTTTTGCCCGAAATTGAAGAAGTGGATTTATACATTAATCCGGCGGACTTAAAAATTGATGTCTATCGTGCTTCGGGGGCCGGCGGACAACACGTTAATAAAACGGAGTCGGCAGTTCGTATCACCCACATTCCGACAGGTGTTGTCGTCCAATGCCAAGACGAACGTTCTCAATTTAAAAACAAAGAAAAAGCGATGAACTATCTGCGTGCAAAATTATATGATGCACAAAAAGAAAAAATTGATGCGAACTATTCGGAAAAACGCAAATTACAGGTCGGAAGCGGAGACCGAAGCGAAAGGATTCGAACTTATAACTATCCGCAAGGGCGTGTTACAGATCACCGTATTAACTTAACGCTGTATAAGCTCGACGATGTTGTTTCGGGCGAAGCTTTAGGCGAAATCATTGACGCTTTAATTACGGAAGATCAAGCCGAACGCTTGGCGGAAATGGAATAAAAAAAAGAGGTCTTTAAGACCTCTTTTTTTTTATTTATATCTTAATCGAACTTTATTAACAGCACCTTCTTTAGCCGCTTCGTTCGCTTCTTCAACAGTATAAATCAAACGCCCGCGCGTTTTAGATGAAGCATTTGAAGAATTTGAGTTGTTGTTATGCCCGCCTGACATAAGATTTCTGATATCTTCAGATAAGGTCATTTCCGGTCTGAAGCCGTAAAAAGCAAACAACATATCTTCAACGCTGTCATAGGTTTGAATAATTTCCTCTCCCCAAGAAGTATACTGAACAGTTACAGAGCCATCTTCACCATAAGTCAGTTGAACCTCTCCTTTGGTAAATTCACCAGTCTCTTCATTATATATGCCATCTGTGCTGCAAGCTGCAAAAACCGAAAAGCTGGTAAACAAGCTCAAAATAAACACTATTAAAAATTTTCCCATTTTCATGTCTTTTCTCCTAATATTACAACCTACATTGGGATACAATCTCCAAGCAAAATTTTACTGATTTTACCATTCTCATCATAAACAAGTTCTGGCATTGCGTCATAAGTATGATAACCGCTGCTTGTACCACCTATGAACTGCCCTTCACTGTTGTATTGAAGAGACACCCGGTTGCCCTCTTCATCATATTTTTGAACGCCAATAACAGTTGGTACATTTGAAGATACAGCTCCGCTACCCTCATACACTCTGCTGATTTCTTGTCCGGTTTCTTCGTCATACCACATCTCTTGCTTATAAGTAGCCTGATTGGCTAAAATGTACTCAGAACCGTCATATTCGGTAAAAATACTGGCTCCCGTGTTCTCATCCCATGACTCTTCTGATTTGTATGTAGCTTGATGTGAAGCAACGCTTTCTGCACCATTATAGTAAAGTTCCGTATATACACCGGTTTGTTCATCTTCAATTGCCTCTCTTCGATAGTCTGGTGTGTTAGAAGCAATTGCCTCTGCTGAATTCCATTGTGTTTCAGAATACATATTTGTTCCAGGTTCAACGCCATAAACGGTTTTAGTGTCAGGTGTGTTGGAGGTAATGGCGCTTGACCTGCCATAAAAAACGCTTGTCGTCATACCATCCGCTCCAGGGGTAACAACCTGTTTCGTATCCGGTGTGTTAGAATTAACGGCTGATGCAGAGTGATAGTTATACATTGTTGATACACCTGTTTCATAATCAGTGACCTGATACCATTTATTAATGGGGTCATTGTATTTTGTATAATAGGTTTGGGAATCTTTTTTACCGTGATCATCATAAGTATAAACCCAATATTTTCCTGCGTTCCAACCGGTTGTAATTGTCTCTTTAATAACGCGCCCTTGTTCATCATATACATAATCATTGGCAAGTGCATTAAATGTCGTCATCATGCCAATCATCAAAGC
Source organism: Alphaproteobacteria bacterium UBA1254 (assembly GCA_002308495.1). GTDB lineage: Bacteria > Pseudomonadota > Alphaproteobacteria > RF32 > CAG-239 > UBA1254. Next base: position 3,335 of record DBVW01000016.1, on the reverse strand, counting down.
GCTTAAAAACAAAGATTGTTTTAATTTCTGCATTTCTAATCTCCTTTCTCCTTTAAACCGTAAACTTTTAAGGAAGCTTAAATTTCTACGATTCCTCAATACTAAAACTATACCATATTTTTTTTGAAAAGTCAAGAAAAATCGGTTTTAGCAAATCGTAAAAAAGCCTCTTTTTTCTTTACGCTTTCAACTCACTCCACGCATTTTGAATGTGGTAAATGCGAAAAAAAGACACAAAAACAGCATCAAAACGCACATCAAATTTTTGATAAAAAGGGTGTTTGGCCAAATAAAATTTTGCCGCGTTTAAAATACGCTTTTTTTGTTGCGGTTTAATGGCATAAAGGGCATCTTCCAAAGTTTTGCGCTCTTTGACTTCAACGAAAATAATGGTGTTTTTTTTGCGTGCAATAATGTCAATTTCGCCTGCCGTTGTGCCTCTGCCCGTGATGTAATTTTTTTCAACAATTTGATAGCCTTTAAGCCGCAAATAAAGGCGTGCTGAAAATTCGGCAAAATTTCCTTTTCGTTTTTTATTCATTTTTGAGCTTTAACCCTAAAGCATAAACTTCATTTTTTTTGCGCTTGCTTAAAAGAGCAACTTCTTGAGCCGCAGACTTAAGGCTCATTGTTTTTAGCCTTTTTTTAAGCTCCGCTTCAATGTCAATTTCGCTTTCTTCTTCTGTCGGCGGCGCAACCATCAAAACAATCTCACCTTTCGGGGGTTGCTCTTTGAAATGTTCAATCAGTTCTTCGGCCGTTCCGTTGACACATTCTTCATAAATTTTTGTGATTTCGCGTGCAACGGCCATTTCGCGATTCTTAAAAACGCTTTGGGCCGCTTTAAGTGTATCTGAAAGTCTTGGAGCTGTTTCATAAAAAATAAGAGTCGTGTTAATATTTTTAAGTTCGTTAAACAAATCAAGCCGCGCTTTTTGCTTATTTTCAATAAAGCCCGCAAACATAAATCGATTCGTCGGCAGCCCCGAAAGCTGTAAAGCGCAAATAACGGCGGATGCGCCCGGAACGGCCCAAATTTTAATATCATTTTGTTTACAAAGCTTAACAAGCTTATAGCCCGGATCGGAAATCAGAGGCGAGCCTGCATCGCTGATTAAAGCAACGCTTTTGCCGTCTTTGATGATTTGAACCAAATTCTTGGCAACCGATTCTTCTCTGTGATCTTCATAGCAGATAAATTGTTTGGAAGAGGGTATCCCTAAAAGCTGAAACAATTTTTTTGAAACGCGCGTATCTTCGCAGGCAACGACATCCGCATTTTCAAGAACATCTTTCGCGCGCTTTGAAATATCTTCCAAATTACCGATCGGTGTGGCGACAATATATAATCCGCTGTTTAACATTTTTGTTATCTCTTTACTTTTCAATTTTTTTAAGTTAGATATTAAATCATATTGTTTAATATTTTAAGGAAAATTTCAAGTGTTTAAAAAATTAGGCTTTGCAATTATTCTCACATTCTTAACGGCATGCAATCAAATATTGCCGTCAACTTCGCCTTCGGGACAATCTCAGGGCTTTCGTTTCAGATATAATCCGTTTGAAGTAACGGATTATAACGAAGATATGGAATATTATTCGAAAGACAGTTTCAAGGTGGCGATGTTGCTGCCGCTGTCCGGCAAAGCTTCAACCTTCGGTAAGGGGCTGCAAAATGCGGCGATGATGGCGCTTGAAGACACAAACAATCAAAATCTTGAAGTTCGTTTTTATGATACGAAAAGTTCGCCTGAAGGGGCATTAAACGCGCTTTCAACGGCTTTGGCGGGCAAGGCCGAACTGGTTTTGGGTCCGTTGATGTCGGATGAAGTTTCGGCTATTTCTTATCAGGCAAAAAGCAAAGGGGTTCCGATTATTTCGTTTTCAACGGCACCTCATGTTTTAGGAAACGGTGTTTATACATTAGGTTTGCTCGCAGATGAGCAAATCAAACGCATTGTTTCGTATGCGGCGGTTCAAAATCGTCATAAAATCGCGGTGTTCGTTCCCGATTCGCCTGCCGGTTTAAATGCGGCGAAATCTGCGGTTCAGGCAGCAGCAAATAATTCAATGGCGGTAACAAAAATCGGTTTTTATGAACCTTCAACGCTTGAATTTTCAAATCTTGTGCAGGAAATGGCAAAAACAAAAGATTTTGATACGGTTTTAATTGCCGAGACGGGAAGTCGGCTAAAAGCAATTTCGGGAACTTTCGGCTATTTTGACGTAGCTTATCCCGACGTTTTGTTTATCGGCACATCTGTTTGGGAAAACACGAATTTAACAAAAGAAACGACGCTTTATAAAGGCGTTTATCCGGTTATTTCCCGTGTTCATAACGATTATTTTGAGAAAAAATATAAAGATTTATTTGGCGAGGTTCCGAACAGTCTCTATTCGTTTGCGTATGACAGCATTGCGCTTGCGTCGGCATTGAGTCGTCAAAGAGCAGGTAACTTATATTCGGCCATTACAAATCCGGACGGTTACATCGGTATTAACGGATCTTTCAGATTGTTTGATGACGGAACGAATGAACATAATTTAAACATTGTTGAAGTAACGCCCGGCGGCTTAAAAACAGTGAGCGCCGCGCCGAAAACTTTTGGGACGCATGCTGATTTCGGCAACAGCGCTGTTTTGATGAAACCCGCAATTTACGGCAAAGATACGCAGACGGTTTATGACAAGCTGTTTCCAAGCGTTCAAACACCGTCATATTTTAACATTTTCTAAGGTGTTAATAGTTCAAAACTTTTGCTTGAAAAAACACTTGTTCTGCCCAATATTAAAAGAGTTGAAACTGATGAAGGGCAAAAGGTCGGCTTGAATGTGAACTCGGTCAGGTTCGGAAGGAAGCAGCCGTAACGATGTCTGCAAGGTCTGAGTCCCTTCGCCTCTAGTTTGAAGAAGAAAAATGGCAGAAGAAAAAGAAGATAAGCAATATGTGGCCTTAGCCAGAAAATACCGCCCGCAGAGATTTGAAGATTTGCTCGGGCAGGATGCTTTGGTACAAACGCTTACAAATGCCATAAAAAATAATCGTCTGCATCACGCTTATATTTTGACCGGAATCCGCGGAGTCGGAAAAACAACGACCGCAAGGATTATGGCAAAAGCTCTTAATTGTATCGGAATTGACGGCAAAGGCGGACCGACATCGCATCCGTGCGGAGTATGCGAAAATTGTCGGGCAATCAGTGAAGATAGGCATATGGATGTTATTGAGCTTGATGCTGCTTCACGCACCGGTGTTGATGATATGCGCGAAATTTTAGACGGTGTGCGTTATAAACCGACTGTCGGACGTTATAAAGTATATATTATCGATGAAG
>DBVW01000010.1:45267-87171 GCA_002308495.1 Alphaproteobacteria bacterium UBA1254 | reverse complement strand
AAAGGCGATGAGCGCAGTGAACGAAGTAAAGCGCAGTAATCCCGCCGGGCTCACCAATAAAAAAGATGACTTAATGTCATCTTTTTTTTGTGTGAGGCGCAGATTTGTTTATTTGCAAGCCGATGACTATCGAGCGCAACAAATGTTACAAATCAAGTGCCCGACGAGTTTTTAGTGATATGAAATGAGCTTAGAACTCTAGACACCAATAAAAAAACCACCTGCAAGGGCGGTTTTTTTGTTACTGCAGATTTGCTGTTATGAGAGACATATACTCGAAATCTGTTCCGTTAAAGCGCACTGCCATTAAAGGACAGCCTTTGTGGTAGTTGATGCTGGAGTATTCCGTTGACAGGAGATAGTGTGCGCCCTCAACCGGCGTTTCAAAAGCATCAACACTCGGGAAATATTCGCCGAACTGGCTTCCGAGATAGTCATCATGGTAGCGCACTTGAAGATAGCCGTAGAACGTGTTCTCGGGGTTGTTTTCATCAACAGCCAGGCCCACCCAAACCGGGACACCTTCTTTCAGACGCGGTGCGACGGAAACAAAGCGATGCGACTTATATTCCCTTCTGTCAAACAAGTGCATGTTCATCAAGCGAAGCGCCGTTGCTTTATCAAAGGCAATGTTTGCACGCTCGGTATAGGTCGTAATGGTGCGAATCCCTTTATCCGTCTCAAAAACGACCTTTTTCTGATCGTTTTCATAAACAAAGTTGTCTGCACGCCGCCATGCGTACTCATCAAAATACGAAACCCAGCGACCCTGCTCGTATTCTTCATCAAAGATAAAGTATTGTTCTTCACCTTCGACTTTTAAGACCCAATACGGACGGTTTCTTTTTCCATATTCCGAGCCATACCCGACGAAAGCCGGTTCAAACCTAAAATCTCCTCGCGGAGCTGATGTCGGATTGCGCCTTGCGCAAATCTGAGAAGCGACAATGATGTCGTCAATTGATTTAATAATTTCCATATCTCATTTTATTTAGATTGACATAATTATAGTTTATTTAGCTTGACGATAATCAATTTTTTTTGATTTGTAAATTGTTTTTTCAATATTTTTCTCACACTTTGTTTCGTTTTTTTACAACAAAAAGCCCACCTTTTCAGATGGGCTTTTGTGTCATGAAAATTATTTTTAAAATGCTAAATCTTTTTTGAGCGAATCGAGATCAGATTTAATCTTTTCTCTTTTTTCAACCATTTCGGCCTTTTTAGCTTCACGCATTTTTTCTCTTTGAGCTCTTCTTTCTTGCGCTGCTGCTTTTCTTTCTTCTATTTTATCTTTGATTTCGGCTTTTTTGGCATTGACTCTTTCTTCAACCTCTGTCTTCGTTTCTTCTACTTTTTGCTCTGTTTCTAATTTTTGGGCTTCGATTGCATCAATCTTTTCTTGAGCTCGTGTCGCAGGACCGACCAAATCAATCGCATTGGCATTAACAATGCCGAAACCTAAAACAAAAGCTGCCGCTAATAAAATTTTTTTCATAAAAAATCTCCTATTAAATGAAAACATACAACGCTTTTTATGTTAAAAACAACACTTCAAAAATTCAACTTCAAAAAGAAACTTATGCAATTTTTTTAAAAAAATTATTTGTATTTTAACATATCGCCTATATATTTCATATTCAGAAGGTGCGATATGATTCAGATAAACCCTCAGATTTTGGCTGTTGCCACTTTAATTGTTTGCTATGTTATTTTGTTTAGCGAAAAGATAAATCGTGCCGTCACCGTTTTGCTCGGAACTTCGTTTTTGATTTTTACCGGCGTCCTTACTCAAGAAACAGCCATTAACAGCATTGATTTTAACACCCTTGCGCTTTTAATCGGCATGATGGTTATTGTCGGTATTGCCGAAAAATCAGGCGTTTTTCAGTATCTTGCCATTTTCAGCACCAAAATCGTTAAGGCTTCACCCCGCGGTATCTTATTGATGATGGGTATTATTACCGCCGTTCTTTCCGCTCTTCTTGATAATGTAACGACCGTTTTGCTCATCGTCCCCGTTACTTTTCAGATTACGCGAAATTTAAAAATTACGCCCTACCCTTATTTGATTTTGGAAATTTTTGCCTCAAATATCGGCGGAACGGCAACGCTTATCGGTGATCCGCCGAATATTTTAATCGGTTCTGCCCTTAATCTTTCGTTTATGGATTTTGTTGTTGAGCTTTTGCCCATTGTGATGATTAATCTTATTTTGTTGCTTTTTATCTTTGACTTGTTTTACGGGCGGAAGCTTCATGCAACGGATGAAAATAAGCGCAGTCTTTTGAGCATTGAGCCAAAAGATATGATTACCGACAAAAGCCTTCTTTTAAAATCGCTTTTTGTTTTGACCACCGTTTTAGCGGGTTTTATTTTAGCCGAACACATACATCTTCAAAACGGAACGATTGCTCTTTTCGGCGCCTCTTTGATGCTTTGGCTCTATACTTTCAAAGACGAACATATCAAACGGGATCAAAAAGTTGAAGATGCCTTTTCGCTCGTCGACTGGACGACAATTTTCTTTTTCGCCGGATTGTTTGCCATTGTGTTCGGGCTTGAGACCACCGGTCTTTTAGAAATTTTAGGCGATAAATTGATTCATATCGTTCAAAACAGCGTTCAAAAAGCCGCCTTTGCCGTTTTATGGATTTCAGCCGTTGTTTCTGCGTTTATTGATAATATTCCTTTTGTTGCAACGATGATTCCGACCTTAAAATCGATGGAACCGCAAATGGGCGGCAGAGAAGCGATGATGCCTGTTTGGTGGGCACTTTCACTCGGCGCTTGTTTGGGCGGGAACGGTTCTTTAATTGCAGCTTCGGCCAATGTTATTGTTGCCGGTTTTGCTTCAAGAGAAAACAACCGTATTTCTTTTGCAAAATTTTTGCTTTGGGGGTTGCCTGTCATGTTTGTTTCTGTCGGGCTTGCCATGGTTTATCTTTATTTTTTACACTTTCTATAACATAAGGCGGACTATATGGATTACTTAAATTTTATAACAGACCCGAAATGGATTGCTTCCGCTATTGTTATTTTTTGCTATATTGTTCTTTTCAGCGAAAAGCTCAATAGAGCCGTTACGACATTATTTTCTGCCACATTAATGATTCTTTGCGGCATTTTGAGCCAAAATGAAGCCTTTCATGCCATTGATTTTAACACAATTTCGTTGTTGGTCGGTATGATGGTTATTGTCAGCATCACAGAGCGTTCCGGTTTGTTCCAGTTTGTTGCTGTTTGGAGCGCTCAAAAAGTTAGAGCTAATCCTTTAGGGCTAATGGTTATTCTTGCCTTGGTTACGGCTGTCTTTTCCGCTTTTTTGGATAATGTAACGACTGTTTTACTTATTGTTCCCGTTACTTTTCAGATTACGCGTAAGTTACAAATTACGCCTTATCCTTATTTGATTTTAGAAATTTTCGCATCCAATATCGGCGGAACGGCAACGCTCATCGGCGATCCGCCGAACATTTTAATCGGATCGGCGCTTAATCTTTCGTTTTTAGATTTTATTAAAACCCTCGCTCCGGTCGTTGTTTTAACCATTTTAACCTTGATTCTTTGCTTTGCGCTTATTTGGGGCAAGAACTTGCAGACAACCGATCGAAACAAAGCTGCCGTTATGCGTATGAATGCAAAATCTAATATTGTCGATAAAAAACTTTTATATAAGTCTCTGTTTGTTTTGTCTTTGGTTATTTTCGGTTTTATTATGGCCGAAGAAATAAATGTGGCTAACGGCGTTATTGCCCTTTTGGGTGCATCTCTGCTTTTGCTGCTGTACACTTTCAATGACAATGTTTATCATCGTGATGAGAAAACCGAAGAAATGTTCAATCTGGTTGACTGGACAACGATTTTCTTTTTCGCCGGTCTTTTTATGGTTGTTTTCGGACTTGAGAAAACGGGTGTTTTAGAATTATTGGGGCAAAAATTTATTGATTTGACCGATGGCAGTTTGAAACGCGCCACCTTCATTATTTTAGGTATTTCCGCTGTTGTCTCAAGCGCTATTGACAATATTCCTTTTGTTGCAACAATGATTCCGACGTTAAAATCAATGGAAGAATCTCTCGGCGGCAGAGAAGCAATGATGCCTGTTTGGTGGGCTTTATCCTTAGGGGCGTGTTTCGGCGGAAACGGCTCACTCATCGGTGCATCTGCAAATGTTATTGTTGCCGGGCTTGCTTCCCGTGAGGGTCATCCCATTAAGTTTTTGGGATTTTTGCTGTGGTCAATTCCTGTGATGATTGTTTCTGTTTTAATCGCCGGGATTTATTTATATTTGAAATATTTTGCTTTTTAGCTGTTTGTTGACTTTAATTGTAAAGCTCTGCTGTAGGCGCGAATGCTCTCCGCTCCTATTGGTTTGAGTATTTGTTCGTAATTTAAAAGTTTAAAAGTCAAATAATCTTTCATTGTCGGATGGTTTTTAATTGAGCGTAAAACTGTTCGAACAAAAAAGTCGTTTAATTCGGCACCCAGATCCATTCCTCTGTATTTTTTCTTTATTTTTTCGAGCTCATCTAATATTTCTTTCTTTTTATTCGTATAATATTCTTTCATTTCATCTTCCGAAATATTTATTTCTTTTGTCGGCTCAATCAGCCATTTTTTGTATTTAACGGAATAGAGTGAAGCAAAATCAATTTGTTGCGTTGAGATTTTTATGTCTATGAAACGTCTTTCAAAATAGAAACGATACCCTTGAGCAAAGAAGCCGTTTAATTGTGTGGCCAAAAATTTATCCATATGTTCACGATCTTTGGCAAGCCATTGACAACTTTCATTATGCACTTCAACACGCATGTCAATATCTGAGTTGTTTTTATAAAAATAGCCGGAGCTTGAACCTGTTAATGTTATATCTGTAACTTCAAGCCCTTCAATCGGAGAAATGACGCTTTCGATTAGCTTTTGAGCATATCTTAAGAGAAGTAGGCGCATATTTTCATGCATTTGATTGTTTTCATCAAAAAGCCATGGCGCAAGTGTTTCGCGCGGGGTGAGCAAACGCTTGATGTTTTCTTCTAAATTAAACGTTTTCATCTTCTCCCCTTTCTATGTAATAACATTCCGACTTGATGATTTCGCGGTTAAAATGTTCACGAACCTTGAAAACATCTAAGGCTAGGAGCAAGTTATATTCTAAAGAGTATTCACCTTCGGGGGTATGTTCTTTTGCATACATTGCTTTTTGTTCTATATCTGCAAAATATTTTTTAATAACGGCACAGCTTTCCGGCACGTATATACCCGCGGCATTTTTAGGAAGGTTATCAAGGTGATTGTGGAAATCATTGTTTAGTTTGGCATATTCTTCAAAAAGAAAATCCAAATCGTATTTAAAATTTTGAAAAACAGGTTCTTGATTCCATGTGTTTCTCATAACAGACCAATTTGCAAAGGTTATGTCTTTGGGTTTTAAGAGATGAAACAACAGCGGATGATCATAAACCTTAAATACAAAACCACGCTTAGGCAAAGAATTGGATATTTTTTGAAGTGTTTCATCAGGAAGGCCGGTATCTATAACAAATGCGACGTTGATGATTGAGGTCGATGTATGAATTGCGCTGCAAACGGGACCGTAACAGACAATATCTTTTACTGATGTTTTCAGAAAAGACAGCAACTCTTCTCTGATTAAGGAAAAGGCTTTTCGAATGTGTGTGGCGACATCAGTGTGCATTTCGTTGCGATAATTAAAGATATCGCGAGGCAACATCTGATTGTTTTGAACCAGATGAGCTATCATATCACGGGCTGTTTTTTCGCTTAATTCCATTTTATATTCTTTATTATTTTAACCGCTTCTTTAGTCTTACATGTTTTAAAAAGACTTTTCAATCTTTTTCTTCAGATAAATAAAAAACGAGATTTCTCTCGTTTTTTGTTTCTAATCTTTATGTCGGAAAGTAATTCGCCCTTTCGTTAAATCATAAGGCGTCATTTCAATATCGACTTTATCGCCGACCATAACCCGAATGCGGAATTTGCGCATTTTTCCGGCCGTATGTGCTAAAATCTCGACACCGTTTTCAAGGCGAACGCGAAACATTGCGTTCGGCAGCTTTTCAATCACTTCCCCTGTTAATTCCAATAGTTCTTCTTTGCTCATAAAACCCTCTGTTTTTCTTATTTTGCTATATTCTATAATCTTATTTTTTTTGTTTTGCAACAATTTTTATCAGTTTTCTGCATATAAAAACAAACTTTGGATTATCTTTTTGCTTTCGGAAATTTGAGCTCAAAGATTGTTCCCTGTTTTAAAATGCTTGATACGGAAATTGAGCCTTTATATTTTTCAACCAGCGATTTGACTATTGCCAAACCCAACCCCGTGCCTTGAAGACGGCTGTTTTGGCCTTCGGAATAAAACGGCTCGAAAATGTGTTGTAATTTGTCTTTTTCAATTCCGATGCCTGTATCTTTTACTTTAACGATAACATCATTTCTGTCTTTATCTGTCGTTATTTTAAGCTCTCCGCCCGAAGGCATCGCTTTAATGGCATTTTGCGCTAAATTTAATATAATCATTTTAAAATCTGCCTGATTGCCTAAAATATTATTTTCGGTATTTGCAAATTGGCATAAAACAGTTGTTCCGTTGCGTTTGGCTTCATAATCAAGCAAAGACACAACTTCTTCAATACTTGTTCTGACATCAAAAATTTCTTGAGCTTCGGGATTGTTTCGCGCTAATTTTAAAAGTCTTTCCGGAATGCCGATCGTCGATAAAATTTGATCATATATCAGTTTAATATATTTATCGTATTCTTGTCTGTTTTCGAGGATTTTATCTGATTGTTCCATCAGATTTTCAATTATCATGCGTATTGAGCCTAAATTGTTTTTGATTTCGTGTGCAACAGACGTTGATAAAAATCCGAGCGAAGATATTTTTTGCTGATGAGAAAAACGTATGTCATCACTCAAATCACGAATGGATTCGATAATATAAAAATCATCTTTTTCTTTTCCCAGAACCCGCAACGGAGCCGCGTTAATCGATAACGGGCGCCCTTCAAAGTTTTGAACTATGCTGATATTACGCATTTTAGGATTTTTGATTTCTTTAAAAGGACAGCTAAACATGCCATGCGGACACGGTTTGTCGTATCCGTATGCCTGAAAGCACTTTTCCGTATGTCCCAAAGCGCTAAATTGTTTGGTATAAGCTTTATTTGATAACACAATGTTATAATTTCGGTCAATCACACGAATACCGTCAGGAATGGTATCTATCAATAACTGCAAAAAAAGTTCGGAATTTTTAATCTCCGTGATGTTATTTTCGATGTTTGAAATCATCGTATTAAATGTGGTTGCCAATGTATCAACTTCATCGAAAAAAACTTGTTTTTTATCAACCGGTATACGATGCGAAAAATCACCTTTCGAAACCAATTGTGTCGCCTCTGAAAGCCTGTTAATCGGACCTATCACCCAACGCTGCAAAACAAATCCCAAACAGAAAATCGAAAACAACGATAGCAAAGAACTAATACCGATAATTTTCATACCGGCTAAAAATGCTTGAGATTGTTCATTGAAATTTTTTTGCAAATCTTCATTAATTTTTCGCTCATAAGTCAGTTCTTCCTGTTTGTCCGAAAGATCTGTTGCCATTTTGGGCGAAATTTTAACATGAATTTTGTTGAGCTCACGCTGCAGACTGATGTTTTCATGTAAAAGGTTCATAACATATTGATTACGTTTTGACAGGGCCGTATGATCTTCGGAATATTTTTCGGCGTAGATTAATGTAAACATTGATAAAAAAAGCGTCGCCATAAAAACGAAAAGTGCAAACACCGTATAAAAAATCTTTTTCTTTAAACTGAAATACATTTTTATTCCTCAAATTTATATTGTTCTTCTAATTTTGCATCATCAATGTTGTGAAGCTTATAATATGTGAGCGTATAGTCCAGCAAGCCCGCAAAATTTTGCAAATCGCTGTCTAAAATCATGCTCCAGTCCATGCGTTTTCCATATAAATCATTTTCATTTTTTCGGGACAATGCGCGTATTTCCCGAAAGGTTTCATAATTTACATTGCTGTTTATCTTTAAGACATAATCTCTGACAGATGCTTCAAGAGAGGGATATATTTTATATTTATAACCGTCCTCCTTATCTTCGACAGGCTCCAGCCCTTCTTCTTCAAACCAAACTTTTGCTTTAAAAAGATTGTTCGCCTGAACCGCAATACGCGATGTTCCCCAATCGGTATAAATTGCAGCTGCGGCAACGACAATGGACGGAGGCACGACATCTATCTTCTTTTTCAGTCCGTTTAACAATCTTATATATTTGCGCGTATCTTTATAAGGTGTTACCACATCATATTTTTGAGCTAAATTATCAATATAATACCGATCTGCTTTATCAAAATCTTTCGTCTGTTCAAAATCGTATTCAATGGCTTCTATTGTTTCGCGTTCGTCTAAAATTTCTTCATTTATTTTCAACACAAGCGGAATAAGTATTTTCATAAATATACGATTGCGTTCCGTTTTATCTGTTTGAAGCGCAAAATCTTCCGGAATGTTTTTTACAAAAATACGCGGATATTCGTTGCCCTCGGGATTAATATAAGTATCGTAATACAAATCTTGGAACATTTCCGTCAGTTTTTGTGTGTCGCAATCGACTAAATATATGCCGCTTTCATCAACAAAATACTTGGGCTCGGATGCCAAAACCTCAAAACCGAAAAGCAAGCAAAATATAAATATTTTTTTAAACATCTTAACCTTCCCTTTGTACCGAGTGAATATCCTTGATGTATTTTTTTAATATGCCTTCCACCGCATTTTTTAATGTTTCGGCGGCATGAGGACAACCTTTACAGCGTCCGTTTAAACGCACCGACAAAACACCATCTTTAAATTTTATAATTTCTATATCGCCTCCGTCACGTTGTAAATACGGTCGTACCTGAGATTCTATTAATGCATTCATTTGCGATAAAATTTGCTGCGATTGTGTATTTTTAAAATTTTTAAAATCGTAATCAACAATCTCTGCCATAATTCGCGGTGTTAAAAAAGACCAATCCGATGAAGCCTCTTTTTGTACGAACAACATATCCGGAAGGAGCAAAACCTTATCTATATGCCCAATACTTAAAATATTTTGCAGTAACTTTGATGTTTTTTTATCTCCTTTTTGCGCAAACTCAATTTCATAAGGCGCTAAAACCGTTCGCGAAAAATAAAAATTTCGGACATTTTTGTTGAATGTATCTTCTATCTCAATCAGCATTTTTGATATTCCTTATCGCTTCGTTTAAGGCTACTTTCGATTTAAGCACAAAATATGCTAATTCAAATAAATGATTAGGAACCGTCAAACTGCCGGAATGTCCGTTTCGAATCATTTTCGGCTGTATTAAAATTGCTTTTTCAAGTGATTTTAATATTTGAGACGCATCAAAATTCATGTCTTTTTGAACAGATTTAATGAGCATATAATCGGCATATAAATGACCTTGTGCCCGATAAAAAATGTTGTCTGCTTTCATTTGAACTCCTAAATCTATGCCTTTTTGGAGTTTTTGCTCAACGAATGTCAAATCTTCTTTGATGCTTTCCAAAATTTTGATTAATATGTCTTTGTTTACTGTCGCTTTTTCATTAAATTGCAGCAAATTTCGCCTTGATTTACGATATTGAGATGTCGAAGAAGGCTCCAATTTAAAGTCTGCCGTTTTTGAAAAAAGCCACACATTTGCCGGGTAGTTCAAAAAAGAATCCGCTTTATTCAGTTCTTTGATATTTAATTCAACCGCGGCCACATGAATTGCATTTGAAAGACTCTCAATCAGCCCTTTTTGAAATGAGGGCATATTATCCAAAATCGAAGCCGGAAAAATAAACGGCAGATTCGGCGTAAACATGTGGTCGTCAATTTCTCTTTTAATTAAATCGGCTGATGTTTGAATAAACGTGTATCCTTGCTGTGCTTTCTTTATTTCAAAATTAAGGCTTTTATCTATATTTTCCGTCAGCATACTGCCCGCAAAATAGTATAAAAATACGCAAACAGGTGCAACCACAGCAACGGATTTCCACGATGTTTTCAGGTATATAAAGGCTTTTTCGGACAAATCGGCAAGCTCTTTTGCCGCTTTTTTCAAAAAATCGATTATTCGTTTTTTTATCATTTATCCCCTCGCCTTTTTTAAGAAAGTTTTCATCAGCTCGGATAAATTCAAAATACGCAACGCAACGGCAAGACCGAAGAAACTGATCAAGCCCCAAGCACCCAGAGCTCCAAGAATTGCTAATTTAAACAGGAAATGATATTTAAGATAATCGCCGCACAATGCGTTCAGAACATACTCAGCCCCGATAACAAAGCCCCCCATCACCATCGAAGCCAGCATAATTTTCAAAATTTTGAACCCAAGCGCTTTTGAAAAACGCCAAAAGCCTCGTTTTTGAAGACCGTATATGTATTGAAACAGCGAAACAAACGCCGCAATGGTTGTCGCCGATGCAATACCGACATGCCCGAACGGCAACATCAACATTAAGTTAAAGCTAAAGTTCACGGCAAAGACAACCGCACTGAACTTAACCGGCGTTACCGTATCGCCTCTGGCAAAAAAGTTAGGCATTAAGGCTTTGACCAAAACATAACACGGCAGACCGACAGCATAAGCCATCAGTGCATAAGACGTTTTAATCGTGTCCGCCGATGTAAATTTACCGTGTTCAAACAGAACATTAATCATCGGACGCGCCAAAACAATCATTAAAACCGCCGCGGGAATCGACAGCAAGGCCGCATATTCAACCGCTTTATCTTGCGTTTGTTTGCTTTCCGCCATATTTTGCGCTTTGAGTTGTTTTGATAAAATCGGAAGCAACGCCACGCTGATAGCCGCACCGACAACACCCAACGGCAATTGTTGAAGCCTGTTCGCGTAATAGAGCCAAGAAATAGCGCCTGTCCCGACCAATGAGACCAAAATCGTGTCAACAACCATGTTGATTTGGTAAATTCCGGCACCGACAACCCCGGGTGCGATACGCTTAAAGAGCGTTTTGATTTCGTCCTTTTCCATGATTTTTTTGATATGAACGTATGGCTTGATTTTAACATCTATTTTATCAAGCGCATATTTTAACCAAAAAATTTCCAACACACCCGCAAGCGTAATTGCCGCCGCAAAACCGTATGCCGGCGTTTGCATAAACGGAACAAAAACGAAACCGGATAAAATCATTGTTAAATTTAAAATAATCGGCGCTGTTGCCGGTGCCGCAAATTTTTCAAACGAATTCAAGATACCTGCTTGAAAAGAAACGATTGAAATAAACAGCAAAAACGGAAAAGTAATGCGGCACAGTGATGTTGCCAGTTCGATTTTTCCGGCATCTCCCGCAAAACCCGGCGCCAAAACCTGCACAACATACGGCATCAATATTTCAAAGGCTAAGACAAAAATAAGCAGGAAGAAAAACAAAATTGACACGGCTTGAGAGGCAAAAAACATTGACTTTTTCTTGCCTTCCGACACCAATTTTTGCGAAAAAAGAGGCACAAAAGCACTTGTAAACGCACCTTCGGCGAACAAACTTCGGAACAGGTTAGGCAGTTTGAACGAAACAAAAAAAGCATCTGATGCCATCCCCGCACCTAAGAAATTTGCTAAAACCATATCGCGCACGAATCCTGTCATGCGGCTGATGAGTGTAAAGCCTCCGAAAGTGGCTATCGATTTGAATAATGACATTTTTCTTCCGTTTTTTGTTTTATTTGCTATCAATTTACACAAAAAAACTGCTTTTGCAAAATGCAAAAAAAACTTTTACACGGATAAAAAAAAGACTTGACAAAACCTTTTTTATATGTTAAGTTTAGACAAAATAGTTCAAATAAGGATAAATAAAATGAACGAGAAAGGCATACTTAAAAAACTTGCTAAATATAAGGAAAATGTTATTGCTTCCGGTGAATCAAAGGATAATGTTTTGTCACTTCTTATAGAATTGGAGAGCCGGAATCCGAAATCGGTCGTCAGCAAATATATGGATGCGAAAAAGCACGAAAAGGGAGCCGTAACAGATAATGATATGCAGGCGACAGCAAAGTTGGAACAATTGAGACAACCTGTTGCAGCAAAACGTTCCAAAGAATCCTTTGAAAGATAATTAGTTGAAGAGTTTTTTCATCTCCTCCTCCTTGGACCACCCGAAAGGGTGGTCTTTTTTATTGCTCGGGTTCCGTTTTCTTTAAATCTTGAGCAACTTTCGGATGACGCAAAAGCTTTTCGATACGGTCAACTTCGGCAAATGTGTCGTCTGCTCTGAAAGAAATGTCCGGTGTGTATCTCAGCTGTAATTTTGAAGCAATTTGTTTTTTGAAAACACCTTTTTCGGCATTGAGCATTTCAAGCACCAAACCTAAATTTTTGCCGTTTAAGGTCATCACGTAAACCGTGACATATTTCAAATCGGGTGAAACGCGGACTTCCGTGATGGTGATAAAAGCATTGCGGATATCTTCAGAACGCAGATCTCCCCTTTCCAAAACAGAAGTAATGACACGTTTGATTTCTTGGGCAACACGCAACTGACGCTGAGAAGGTTCTTTATGTTCTGCCATGACAGCCTCCTACAATTTTGCCGCGATTGTTTCAAGTTCGTAACACTCAATATAGTCACCGACTTGAATATCGTTATAATTTTCAAAGCTCATACCGCATTCATAGCCTTCGCGAACTTCTTTCACATCTTCTTTAAAGCGTTTGAGCTGTGCCAAGTTGCCGTTATGAATGACGACGTTATCACGGAGCAAACGAACTTTTGAACCGCGTTTGACAAGACCTTCCGTAACCATACATCCGCCGACTTTGCCGACACCCGTAATGTTGAAGACTGTGCGAATTTCGGCATAACCCAAAATCTTTTCTTTAATTTCCGGTGAAAGCAAACCTTCAAGACCTTTCTTAACATCATCAACGACATCATAAATAATCGAATAGTATTTGATATCTATGCCATCGCGGCGCGCCATATCACGCGCTTGAGGGTTCGCTCTGACATTAAAGCCGATGATAAATGCGTTTGAAGCCTTGGCAAGTGTAACATCAGATTCGGAAATCGGACCGACTGCCGAGTGCAAAATTTGAACGGAAACTTCTTCGTTCGAGAATTTCGTAATAGCCCCTTCAATAGCTTCAACCGAACCTTGAACGTCTGCTTTGATAATGACGGCTAAATGTTTCGACTCGCCTGATTTAATTTTATCAAGCATTTGTTCCATTGCCGATTTTGCGCTCTTGACGAGTTTCGTTTCGCGCTCTTTTCGGATACGGTAAGAAGTAACTTCTTTGGCTTGAGCCTCATCTTTGACCACAATGAAATTATCACCCGCAGCCGGCGTTCCTTGCAAGCCCAAAACCTCAACAGGCGTTGCCGGCGTGGCTTCCAAAACCTTTTTGCCGTGTTCGTTGAACATTGCTCTCACATGGCCCCATTCTTTGCCGGCAATAAAGATATCGCCGATTTTTAATGTGCCGTTTTGAACCAAAACCGTTGCCACGCTACCGCGGCCTTTTTCCATTTTCGCTTCAATGACAGAGCCTTCGCCTTTGCGGTTCGGATTGGCTTTCAAATCCAAAATTTCAGCCTGTAACAGAATGGCTTCTACCAATTTTTCAATATTGATGCGCTTTTTGGCAGATACTTCGGCACACAAGCTTTCACCGCCCATTTCTTCGACAGCGATACCGTGTTGCAAAAGCTCCGTTTTCACACGCATCGGATCTGCCCCCGGCAAATCTATTTTGTTAATAGCCACAACAATCGGAACTTCAGCCGCTTGGGCATGGCGAATAGCTTCAATCGTTTGCGGCATGATGCCGTCATTGGCCGCTACAACCAAGACAACGATATCCGTTACTTTCGCACCGCGCGAACGCATTTCGGAAAAGGCCTCGTGACCCGGAGTGTCAATAAACGTAATTTTTTGACCGTTTGCAACTTCAATTTGATAAGCACCGATATGCTGTGTAATACCGCCTGCTTCTTTGGCGACAACGTTTGTTTCACGAAGCGCATCAAGAAGCGACGTTTTACCGTGGTCAACGTGTCCCATAACCGTTACGACAGGAGGACGAGGCAACAAATCGGAAACTTCGTCTTTCGGACCGCTTAAGCCTTCTTCAACATCACTGTCTGCCACACGTTTGAATTTGTGTCCCATTTCTTCGACAACGATTTGAGCCGTATCCGCATCAATCGGCTGGTTGATGGTGGCCATAACGCCGAGCGTCATCAGCTTTTTAATGACATCCGCGCTCTTTTCAGCCATACGGTTTGCCAGTTCTTGAACCGTAATGACTTCGGGAATGACAACTTCTTTGATAATCTTTTCCTGAGGTTGTGATGTTTCAACCGATTTCGGCTGTTTTTTCTTGAAATGACGACGGGGCGCACCGAAGCCGTAATCATCATCTTCATCGGAATTCATATAAGAATTGAGATTGATTTTGTTGTTACGGCGCGGTTGCTCAAAACTGCGTTTTTGAATCTTTTTGCGTTCCTGCTCAAAAGTTTCTTCTTTCGTGAGCGGTTTAGAGGCGTTTGATACAGATTTTTTATCTTTTTTATAAGAAGGATTTTCATCCTCATCTTCATCATCATAATCGTAAGATTTTTTATCTTTTTTATGTGATTTTTCGTCATCATTGCCGCTTTGAGATTTAGGGGCACTATTGGCAAAAGATTTTTCTTTTTGTTTGGCCGCCTCAAGTTTGCGTGCTTCTTCCGCCGCCTTTTTCTCGGCTTCTTTCTTTTGTTCTTCAAGCTCTTCCGCTTCACGTTTTTTCTCAGCCTTAATTTGCTGACGAACAACCTCTTTTTCTTCTTCTTCTTTTTGACGCTGAGCTTCATGCTCTTTAGCTTGAGCAATCAATTTTAATTTTTGAGCCGTTGCTTCATCAATCTCTTTCTTGGTTTCAGGCGTTGAAGTTGTTGAAATGGTGCGCTTTTTACGCACTTCAACCTGCACGATTTTTTTACCGCCTTCCGAACCTGATTTAACCGGATTTTTTAAAGTTAACGTCGGTTTCAAAGATAGTGTTAGTTTTGTTTTTGTATTGCCTTCATCTGCCATGTAATTTCTTCTCCCAGTCAATTTTGAAGAAAGGTTTGATACCTTTTAATATTTTTATAAACCGTCGGAGCAATACCGCTTTTTAAAACTGCGGTATATACCGTACTTTCTTTGCTCAAAGCCGTATCCAAATCTTGGCTTGTATAAACCTTCAATGTTTCAAGATTTTTTGAAACGGCCGCAATTTTTTGGCTGCTGTCATCTGATGCATCAACCGCTTCGACCACAAAAGCCACTTTATTTTTTAAAATATTTGCCTTTACTTTTTCAAAACCTGTTACCAAAGCGCCCGCTTTGCGTGCCAGATTAAGTGTGTCCAAACCTCTCTGATATAATAAATGTTCTACCTGACTTAAAAAATCTTCCGGAATTTTTAAAAACGAATGAATCGATTTGATAAATAAATTTTTATCCAAAGCCGTTTTTAAAGCTGTTTTTGAATTTAAAACATAGAGCCCCCGCCCATCAAGCTTTTTAGCAAAGTCGGGCACAAGACAGCTGTCAGGGGTTTTCACAAAACGCAACAATTCGTCCTGCGGTTTAACCTGTCCCGTAACAACACATTTTCTTTGGAGCTCTGTTTCCATTCTTAAAACCTTCAAAGAAAATTATTTTTCTTCGTCTTCAAACCAATGTTCGCGCGCCGCCATAATGATACGGTTTGCTTCCGTTAACGAAATGACGTTTTCGCCCAAGATTTCAACCAGTTCATCACCTGCCAAATCAGCCAAATCATCAAGCGTTTTGACATTGTTTTCAGCAAGTTTGATGATCATTTCCTGATCTAAACCTTCCATTGATTTTAATTCATCCGAAATGCCTAAATTTTTGCTCTTCTTTGCAAATTCCGCATTACGTTTTTCAACGAACTCTTTTGCTCTGGTTTGAAGCTCGGTTGCAATATCTTCATCAAAACCTTCAATTTCAGAAAGTTCTTTCAAATCAACAAACGCAACTTCATCAACCGTTGTGAAGCCTTCGGCGATAAGAAGATGAGCAATCATATCATCAACGTCCAAAGCTTCCATAAAGCGATTTAAGCGAACTTTGTTTTCGTTTGCACGGCGCTCTTGCTCTTGAGCTTCGGTTAAGACATCAATATCCGCACCCATCAATTGAGATGCCAATTTGACGTTTTGGCCGCGGCGACCGATGGCAATCGAAAATTGTTCTTCAGGAACGACGGCTTCCATACGCCCCGTTTCTTCATCAATAACAACCTTTGTCACCTCGGCAGGCGCCAAAGCCGCAACCAAATATTGCGCTTTATCTTCCGAGTAAGGCACGATATCTATCTTTTCACCCTGCAACTCTGTAACAACAGCCTGAACACGAATACCGCGCAGACCGACGCATGCGCCGACCGGATCGATTGTCATATCATTTGCCTTAACGGCAATTTTTGCTTTAGAACCCGGATCACGAGCCACACCCATAATTTGAACGATACCGTCATAAATTTCAGGCACTTCCGAGGTAAAGAGTTTTGCCATAAATTCGGGACATGTGCGTGATAAGAAAATCTGAGGACCGCGTGTTTCGCGACGAACATCCAAGACATAGGCTCTGATACGGTCGCCGTTTTTGAATTTTTCTCTCGGAATGATTTCATCGCGGCGTAAAACGGCTTCCGTCTTGCCGATATCTACAATTACATTGCCGAATTCAATACGTTTAACCGTGCCGTTCACAATCGTGCCGATTTTTTCTTTATATTCTTCATATTGACGATTGCGCTCCGAATCACGAACCTTTTGAACGATAACCTGTTTTGCCGTTTGCGCCGCAATACGACCGAAGTCAACCGGCGGCAAAACATCAACAATAAACTCGCCGACTTTGATGTCTTTTTGAATTTTTTTCGCATCTTTTAAGCGAAGTTGTGCCGCCTCGTTTTCGATTTCGGCATCATTTTCGACAACTTCACGATAACGCGCTAACGTGATTGCACCCGTTTTGCGGTCAATGCTCGCTCTGATATCGTGTTCGGCACCGTAACGCGAACGACCTGCCTTTTGAATGGCAATTTCCATAGCAACAAAAACATCTTCTTTATCAATGTTTTTTTCACGTGCAACGGCGTCTGCAACGAGCACGATTTCAGGTCTTGGCATGTTTTCAGTATTTTCCATTGTTTACCTCTGATTTTTAATGTTAAAGTTCAATATTTTATTGTTCGGCTTCATATTCCGCCAAAAGCTCGTCCGTTAAAACAAGCTTTGCTTTGGCGATGTTATTAAAAGCGATTTTATATTCTTTTTCATCCATACTAATTCTGATGTTGTTTTTAGAATCGACACCCAAAATTTCACCTTTGAAACGTTTGCGGTTTTCAACCGGCTCTATTGTTTCAATTTTTGCCTCGTTTCCTTTGAAACGCTCAAAATGGTGCGGTTTGGTTAACGGGCGATCAATTCCGGGAGAACTGACTTCTAAAGAATATTCATTTTTAATCGGGTCTTTTTCATCCAAAACTTTAGAGAGAGCCCTACTGACCGTTGCGCAATCTTCAACATCGATGTTGCGCGAACCGTCTTTGACATCTATCATGACCTGCAAAGTTTGGCGAACATTACCCGAAAGCAAAATGCGAATCGGCTCATAGCCCAAACCTTCAACCACAGGTTCAATAATCTTTTCTAAAGCGGTCTTTGTCATAAAACTTCCTTTTCAAATAAAATCAGCGGGGCTTTGGCAAGCCCCACTGATATAATTTATTATTGTTGTCAATTTCTATATCACAAAAATTTCAGATTGCAAGAAGTTTTTTTGCCATTGTTGAAGTTTTTTGTTTGATTTGAAGAAAAAATTAAATATAGTTATTTTCATGCGCTTATTTTTCAAAACAAAGAAAGAATGCTTTCTAACATAGGGTAACAATCATGAGAATAGTGATGAAATTCGGCGGTACTTCGATTGCCGACACAGATAAAATTAAAAATGTGGCCAAAATTATAGCCAACCAGCAAAGAACTCATGAAATTGCTGTCATTGTATCCGCGATGGGCAAAACGACAAACGCATTGACGACTTTGGCACATCAAATCACGGATAAACCGAATTTACGTGAGTTGGATGCTTTATTATCAACGGGCGAATGCACTTCCGTTGCCTTGATGGCAATAGCCTTAAATTCGATTGGTTGTCCTGCGATCAGTTATAATGCTTGGCAAACAGGCATTCTAACCGATGACAATTTTGGCAACGCAGAAATAAAACATATTACAACACCTATTATATCGGTTATCAACGAGGGTATCGTTCCCGTCATTACCGGTTTTCAGGGTATAACGGATAAAAAAGATATTACCACTCTCGGACGCGAGGGTTCTGACACTTCAGCCGTCGCAATTGCCGCAGCTATAGGCGCTGATCGTTGCGATATTTATACAGATGTTGATGGTGTTTATGATGCAGATCCGAATGTTGTTAAAACCGCCAAAAAATTAAATTTTATCAGTTATGACGATATGTTAAATATGGCAAACAATGGTGCTAAAGTTTTGCATCCACGCAGTGTGATAACCGCACGACAATATAATATACCCGTTCGTGTTCGCGGAACGTTCACCCCAAATGATGAAGGAACGTTGGTCGCCGCTTCAAAACAGAAATAATTTTACACTTGCGGAACATATATAGTAATTTAATTTAGAATCTTGTTATGTTACATATTCGCTATCTGCTCAGTAAAAATCGACAAAACATATTGATTCATCAAAAAGCTCTTTCATCAGAAAGAGCTTTTTGGGGGTAGCAAAAATTTCAGATTGCAAGAAGTTTTTTTGCTGTTGTTAAAGTTTTTTGTTTGATTTGAAGAAAAAATTAAATATAGTTATTTTCAAACATGATAAGGAAACAACATTAAAATGGCACAAAAAACGACATTGATACTTGAAGGCGGGGCAATGCGAGGGCTTTACAGCGCCGGCATTCTTGATATATTGATGAAAAATGACATCCGTATTGATGAAATATACGGTGTGTCGGCGGGGGCATTGTTCGGGCTTAATTATAAATCCCGCCAAATCGGGCGCGTCTTAAGATATAACTTAAAATATGCAAACAACAAAAATTATATGGGCTTATATTCATGGATTACGACAGGCAACATTATGAACAAAGATTTTTGTTTTAACAAGCTTGTTTATGAACTCGATCCGCTTGATTTTGAAACATATAAAAACAGCCCTGTTGATTTTTATGCGGTTGTAACGAACATTAAAACAGGAAAGCCGGAATATATCAAAGTTGATGATGCCGAAAAAGGGTTGGAATATTTCAGGGCGTCGGGGTCTATGCCTTTTGTTTCAAAGCCCGTTGAAATCAACGGGAATTTATATTTAGACGGCGGCATGAGCGACCCCGTGCCTTTAAAAAAGGCGATGGAAACAAACCCTCAAAAAATTATCGTTGTTTTGACAAGGCCTGCCGGCTACCGAAAGAAAAAGCCGCATCTTCCTTTCAAACTTTTTTATAAGAACTTTCCAAATTTTGTTGAGACGGCGCTCAGTCATTATAAAAGATATAACCAAACGATGGATTTGATTGAAAAATATGAAGCCGAAAACAAAATTGTTGTCCTGCGCCCGTCGAAATTGATGAAAATAAAAAGGGTAGAAAAAGATACAAAGAAATTGCAAAATATGTATGATTTGGGCGTCTCGGACGGTATGCACAAACTTGATAAAATAAGGGATTATCTTAAAGATTAACTTTCAGATGCGCTAAATTTGGTGCATCGTTCAATTAAACTATTTTTCGTCACAACAGTGGCAGTGTTCACTGCATTTGTTTTCTTTGGTGCACTCACATTTTTCACCGCAAGTGCATTTTTCGCCGCAATGGCACTCTTTGCCGTCTTTGCCGCACTCGCAATTTTCGCCACATTGACAGTTTTCACATTTACAGTTCGAGTTGTTGCATTTTGTCATTTCTATTTTCCTTTAACGTTGTTTTATTTAAAAGACATACCCTCTTATGCCCGCATTGTCAAGCTGTTCAAAAAATTTGTAGATCCCTTGATGACCTGACGCGCAGCGCAGGTCAAGGGATGACGTTTTGCTTAAAACTATCTGCCGCCGCGTTCTTTACGGTTGAACTTTTTCTTGTGTTTCGATTTTGATTTTTCTTCACGCAGGGCTTTGATTTGGCCGTATGTGTAGCTTTCCGTTCTGCGCCCGCGCCTGTCGCCGCGAATTTTGTTTCGGATTTCGATGTTTGACATCGACATTCCCTCTTCTTCGAGTTTTTCGGCCGTTTCCAAAGCTTTATTTAAGCGGTATGTGTTTTCTTTTTTGGCATGCGGGTTAACGCTTGTGTTGATGTTGACAATCGTATATAAGTTGTCTTGTTTTACAAAATTTTTATCACACAAATCAAAGATAAAGACATCATCAACGCCATGACCGCTCAGAGAATGTTTTTCAACACAAATCCAGGGCTGATCATCAAAACTCAATCCTTCGACTTTTTGCGTTTTTCCATCGCTGATTTCAATCGTATCCGTATTTAAACACAAAAGTGTTTTTGAGCCTTCTTTTCGGAAAATTTTTTCTAAGGCTTTTAACTGTTCGACATCACCGTGTACGCTGATGAGAAAAACATCATCTTTGCCGGCAGTTAAGCGCTCGCTGTTTAAACAATTTTCAATCGTTAAACGGCGGAATGTTTCAGACTCTGATTGGTTGGCGTGTCCCGTACGCTGATATTTTTCATCGGGCGTGTCGCCATTTAAAATAACGGTTGAGCCGAGCGCTTTTAAGCGAGAAACGACCATTCTGTGTTTTTCGCCGTTGATGCTTTCAATCGGGCGTTGGCGTAACATGAACAAGGTGTCTCTGTCTGCCGTAAAGATTTGGTGGCCGCTCATGCCTTTGCCTTTGAGGTTGCCTTTTGCATCGTATGACACTTTATTTTGTTCGCTGATTAAAACCAAACAAGATTTGCGACCTGATTTGTTTTCGGCAAATGCACCGCTGATAATCATATATCTTTCTTGGGGTTTGTATTTGTTCAGGTATTTTTGAATGTCAGCGCTGCTGTGTGCAATTTTGACAAGCTCATCAAAATCAAATTCTTCGCCATCTTTTACATCAAAAAGCTTTAATATTTCAGAATCATTGCGCTTCAAACCGGCCTCTAAAATATTGACACTTTGGCGCAATCCGGCACTCACGATCAAAACCGTCCGTCCCGTTTCTTTCGCGGCTTTTAAGTCAACCGCCAAATTTTGAACGCTACGTGCAATGACCGCCGAAAAAACTTGTTTTGAGGGATGTTCTTTTAAGACGCGAACCGTGTTTTCGACAGCCTTATCAAAAGTAACAACACTTTCTTCGGACATTGTTGCCGAGGTCGCGTCCGTGAAAATATGCGAAACAAATTTGTCAGAGATAAAGTCTTTATATTCTTCTTCGTCAAAACATTGTCCGAACGGAACTTTTCCCAAGTGATAGTCTCCCGAAAAGACAAGGCCCGCATTGTTTTTACCGTTTGTTTTTGTTAAAATATGAAAACCCAATGCCCCTTTTGTTGAGTGGGAGACGTTAAACGGCGAAACTTCAATATTGTCACCCAGACAAATCGTTTTTCCCTGTTGAACCGTTTCTATTTCAGGCGTGTATTCACGCGGAATGTTATATTTATCCATTTCGGATAAAATAAAAGCTTTTGTATAGTCGCTGGCATATATTTTCGGCAATTTATATTTAGCCGCGGCCAAATAAATCAGCGCGCCGATATGGTCTTCATGACAGTGGGTAATAAATATGGCATCAACCGGTTCAGAAACATGATTGTAAGGATTTTCAAAGAAACCCGACATATCGCAAATAGCGGCATCATAACTTGTCCAATCCGGCGTAAACAAAGCGCCCGCATCAATCATTATTCTTTGTGTTTGTTTGCCTTGTTCGGCGTGTTTTATTAAAATGCTGTTCGCACCGATGCGGTATTCGTTGTTGCCGCCGATAAATTCAATCGTTGTTCCCTGTTTTTCTTTTTTCATATTATGACCTCTTTGGCCATATCATACATATTTTTAGACAAAACGCAAGAAAATTTTTCAAAAACTTGAAATATTCCTTTAAAATATTATTTCTCTTTCATCGGAGGTTTTATATGATGCAACATATTTTTAAATTTATCGTCAGTTTTGCTTTGGTGGCTTTAACAGCCGCTTTGTCTTCTTATCTTTCATATTTGGGTATTGACAGCTTTTATGATACCCTTCAATTGCCGCCCTTTAACCCGCCGCGTATGGTCTTTCCGATTGTTTGGCCGATTTTATACGTGTTGATGATTGTTTCATTTTATATCGTTTTATTGCGACAAAACAACCAAAGCGCCATCTTTTTATTTATCGGACAGCTCGTTTTGCATATTTTATGGTGTTATCTGTTTTTTACAAAGGGTTTGTTTGCGTTCGGGCTTGTTGATTTAGTGCTTTTAATATGGACCGTTTTTGTGATGATTAAGAAATTTCACGATTTGGACCATACGGCCGCTTATTTGCAATATCCCTATTTTTTATGGCTGTTGTTCGCCGCATATTTAAATGTAGGCGTATGGTATTTGAACGGCGCCGCTTTCATTCAATAAGAACATTCCTTTACATTTTTTTCAAAAAAAATGAATTTTTTGCTTGATTTTAAAAAAAATACTGTATATAAAGGGGCTCATTGGCAATGTGGGCGCTTAGCTCAGCTGGAAGAGCATCTCGTTTACACCGAGAGGGTCGGGAGTTCGAACCTCTCAGCGCCCACCAATAAAAAACCACCCTTGAGGTGGTTTTTTTGTTGGTTAAGTGCTGTGGTGTGAGAACTCACGAGAAAGGGAGTTCGACTACAAGCGAAAGGCGGATGAAAAGACGCCGGTCGCCAAAGGCGATGAGCGCAGTGAACGAAGCGTCAGCGTAGTAGCCTCTCAGCGCCCACCAATAAAAAACCACCCTTGAGGTGGTTTTTTTGTTTTATTGATCCAAAAATGAGCGTAAGCGGCGCGAGCGGCTCGGATGTTTGAGCTTGCGCAGAGCTTTTGCTTCAATTTGACGAATACGCTCACGGGTAACATTAAACTGCTGACCGACTTCTTCCAACGTGTGATCCGTGTTCATTCCGATACCAAAGCGCATTCTTAAAACGCGCTCTTCACGCGGCGTTAATGAAGACAAAATCTTCGTGCATGTTTCTTTCAAGTTTGAATGAATCGCCGAATCTAAAGGTTGCAAAGCACTCTCGTCTGCGATAAAATCACCGAGTGACGAATCTTCTTCATCACCGACAGGGGCTTCAAGGCTCACCGGCTCTTTGGCGATTTTCATCACTTTTCTGATTTTCTCAAGCGGCATCGAAAGCCTTTTTGCAAGCTCTTCCGGCACAGGTTCACGCCCCATTTCCGTTAACATTTGACGCGATGTGCGAACCAGCTTGTTGATTGTTTCAATCATGTGAACCGGGATTCGAATCGTGCGTGCCTGATCGGCAATCGAACGCGTGATGGCCTGTCTGATCCACCATGTGGCATAAGTTGAAAACTTGTAACCGCGGCGATATTCAAATTTATCAACCGCTTTCATCAGGCCGATGTTACCTTCCTGAATTAAATCCAAGAACTGCATTCCGCGGTTGGTGTATTTTTTGGCGATTGAAATAACAAGCCTTAAGTTTGCCTCAATCATTTCTTTTTTGGCTCTGTCAGATTCACGCTCGCCGTGCTTGATTGTTTCAACCATTTTGCGATATTCGCTGATCGGCAAGCCGCATTCTTCCGACATTTGAATGATGTTTGCGCGGAGCTCTTTTACCTCTTTGCCGTAGCGCTCAATAAACATTGACCAATGCTTGTCTTTTTTCGCTTTAATTTCATCAAGCCAGTTCGGATCAAGCTCTGACTTTTGATATGACGATAAAAAGTCTTCGCGTTTGATTTTGCAAGATGTTGCATAGCGCAACAATTTGCCTTCAAAACCCATGAGACGCTTGTTCATTTCATTTAACTGTTCGACAAGCTGTTCGATACGCACGGCATTCAAGTGAATTGAGCTCATTAACTCAACCAAATCTTTCTTAACTTCAAGATATTTCTTTTCGACCGTTCCAGAAACTTTACGACCGGCTTTGATTGTGTTCATACGCTGAGTTTGAATTTTTTTCAAATCATCATAATAGCTTGAAATTTTGTTCAAAATTTCAAGCACGGGCTCTAACAAAGCGCTTTCCATCGCAGAAACAGAGGTGTTTGCATGACCGACATTTTCATCATCTTCTTCAGATGAGGCTGAGTCTTCTCCTTCGTCTTCATCTTCTTTGTCTTCAGCATCTTCTCCGTCTTCATCGTCTTCTGAAATATCGTCTTCGTCCATATCGTCTTCGACGTCTGATTCCAGTTCAATGTCTGTTTCTAAGTCATCGTCAATATCATCAAGATTTTTTTCTTCCAAATCTTTGGCAACCGTGTCTAAATCATCGACCTGACTGTCGTCATCATCGTATGAAATCGCCTCACTGTCATCGCCATACATCATTTCCAAATCGACAATATCACGAAGCTGCATGGTCCCGTTCACCAGTTCATCGCGCCAGCCGGCAATGGCTTTCAAAGTCATCGGACTTTCGCACAAACCGCTCAACATGACCGTGTTTCCGGCTTCAATACGCTTGGCAATGGCGATTTCACCCTCGCGAGAGAGAAGTTCAACAGCTCCCATTTCGCGCAAATACATGCGCACCGGATCATCCGAGCGGCTCAGCTCTTTTTCATCAAAGTTGCCGCTTTCATCAATGTCTTCGTCTTCCGCTAAGTCTTCGTTTTCGTTTTCAAACTCATCCGTTTCGGATTCGGAAATTAAACTGATGCCCAAATCCGAAATCGAAGCCATAATGTCTTCAATGTTTTCTGATGTTTCTTTCTCTGACGGAAGAGCCTTATTGAGCTCTTCAACGGTGATATATCCTCTGATTTTGCCTTTTTCAATAAGGTTCTTAACAGCGTTTCCCAATGTATCAAGTATAGGAGAATCCGCGTTTAAATCTTGATTTTCTTGTTCAGACATAACGTTCCTTAAATCGATTTAAAGAGGAGTTTTAAGACTCCCCATAATTGCTAGCGTCCCTATTTTTAATACTCTTTTTTTTAAAGTCAAGAGAAAGATGCTAAAATATCTGCTGTTTTTTATAATTTTTGTGACAGTCTTTGAGAAAAAGCTTGCATTAAAATGGAATTGTTCTATTTTCAAAAGGCAAGAAATCTTATTTGAAGGACAATAAACGAATGAAAGCAAGAACAAGATTCGCCCCCTCACCCACAGGTTATATGCATATCGGCAACTTAAGAACCGCCCTTTATGAATATTTAATTGCCAAATCGCAAGGCGGTGATTTTATTTTGCGTATTGAAGACACCGACCAAAAACGCTATGTCGAGGGTGCAACGGACATTATTTACGATACACTGAAACAAGTTCATATGGACTGGGACGAAGGACCTGATGTCGGCGGAAAATTCGGGCCTTATGTTCAATCCGAGCGCAAAAGTATTTATGGGGAATATGCCCACAAATTGGTCGAGCTCGGCGGCGCACATTATTGTTTTTGCAAACATCAGGAAAATGAGGCGGAAGATGACGAAGAAAACCCCGTTCCCGTTAAATTTGACGACCCGTGCAAGCATATTTCTTTAGAAGAAGCTAAAAGGCGTATTGCCGGCGGTGAATCGTTTGTTGTTCGGCAAAATATTAACAAAAAAGGCACGTCTGTTTTTGAAGACGTCGTTTACGGCAAAATCGAAATAGATTATGACGAGCTTGATGAAGGCGTTCTCTTAAAATCGGACGGTTTGCCGACATATAATTTCGCCAATGTGATTGATGACCATTTGATGCAGATTTCGCACGTGGTGCGCGGCAATGAATATATTTCTTCGACCCCGAAATATAACCTCATTTATGAGGCTTTCGGCTGGACACCGCCCGTTTATGTGCATGTTCCGCCCGTTATGAAAGATGCGCAACATAAGCTTTCAAAGCGAAACGGCGACGCTTCGTTTCAAGATTTGGTCGCTAAAGGCTATTTGCCCGAGGCTATTTTGAACTATATCGCGCTTTTGGGCTGGAACCCCGGCACCGAACAAGAGATTTTTTCTTTAAGTCAGCTCAAAAAGGTCTTTACGGCGGATCGCTTAAACAAATCTCCGGCTATTTTTGACATTACGAAACTGACCTGGATGAACGGATATTATATCCGTGCGCTCTCAAAGCCGGATTTTCACAAATTGGCCTTGCCGTATTATCAAAAATGTTTAACACGCAAGGTTAATCTTGAATTTTTAAGCGAAGTTTTGCAGCCGCGTGTCGAAACACTTGCTCAAATTGAGGAAAATATTGATTTTATTGAAAAATTGCCTCAATACAGCACAGCCCTTTATCAAAACAAAAAAATGAAGACAGATGAAGCCGTTGCTAAACATTCTTTATCTCTTGCGTTAGAAGTTTTGAAAAACGTTGAAACATGGACGAATGAAAACCTCTTTTCAGAACTTAAGGCTTTAGCTGAGCGCGAGGGCTTGAAAAACGGACAGATTCTTTACCCTGTTCGAATCGCGCTTTCGGGCAAAGAAACAACGCCGGGCGGAGCAACGGAGCTTGCCGTTATTTTAGGCAAAGACGAAACTTTGAACCGTATTGAGCAAGCATTAAAACTTTTATAAGGAGAAATTTGATGACAAGAGTTATTACAATGATGCCGGTTCGTTTGGCCGCGACAAGACTGCCCAACAAACCGCTTTTGGACATTAACGGCAAGACGCTCGTCAGAAGAGTTTATGAAAATGTTGAAAAAGTGATGAAGGGCAAGACAGATATTGCCATTGCTGCCGGTGATCAAAGAATTGTAGATGAATGTGAGAAGTTCGGGGCAACGGCTATTTTGACCGACCCGAATTTGCCGAGCGGAACGGACCGAATCGCCGCCGCACTTAAGGTTTTAGACCCTAAAGGCGAAAAATATGATGTGGTCGTTGATTTTCAGGGCGATAACTTAAATGTTGATCCGAGCGTTTGCTTGCCTTTAATTGATATGGTTCAGAAAACAGACTGCGATATTGCGACCTGCGGTATGGTGATTAAGTCTGAGGAAGATAAGACGAACCCGAATGTCGTTAAAATCGTTATGGGCTTGAGAGAGGGCGAAACGGAAGGCAGATGTTTATATTTTACGCGCGCAACGGCGCCTTATACACGAAACCCCGAAAAGTGTCCGAACCAAGATTTATATTATCATATCGGCATTTATGTTTTTAAGGCAGCCTCTTTGCAAAAAATGGTTTCGCTTCCGACCGGCGTTTTGGAAAACCGAGAGAAGCTCGAACAGCTTCGCGCGCTTGAAAACGGGATGACCATACGCGCTAAAATTATTGATAAAATCAAGCTGATTGATGAAGCGCCGGCAGATATCAACACCGAAGAAGATTTGAAAAATTCTCTGCCGTTTATTAAGTAAAAACAACGCACATAAAGGACCGCTTATGACTTTAGTTATAAGCGGTTTTTCTTGACTTTTTGGTTATTTTATGGTACCTTTTTCTTAAGAAGAATCGCTCATTTTGAGGTTCTTTGAACTTATTGTGTAGGAGAAAAGAAATGAGTAAAAAATTTTTATTTGCGGCAATTGTGCTTGTTTTTTCGGGCAATTATGCATTTGCAGCCAACACTTACGATGCCGAAGGCAAAATAACCAGAAAAGAAAATTCTGACGGTTCATATTCGGAATATGTTTACAATAGCTGGGATAATGTTTATGAGACGGTTTATAGCTCAACCGGTGAAATTCAAAGCCGAAATTTTTATTGGAATCGCTACGATTCTTCACCAAGCGGAACTTTTACGGAAACGGTCGAAAATGGTGAAACTATCCGAAGTGCTGATACAGGTTATAGTTCTTCATACGTTGTCAGCTTTAACGCGGCCGGGCAACAAACTTCAGGCGTTTATTACCAAAATGGAGAAGTTGAAAGTAAAGAAACATGCTCCTATAACGGCAATGAAATGACTCGTTTGGCTTATTGGGGATATGATAGTGTTGCCAATCAAACGCCCAGTGAAAAAATGGTTTTCAACTTTAATGATGCCGGCGCGAAGACATCTCAAAGTTCTTATGATGTTACCACTGATCAAGCATTATATAAAACCGCGTGGGATTATGACCAGCAAGGGCATTTAATTATGCAAGCTTATTACGACTCTCCGGAATCAATTATTAATGATTCTCCTGATGAAAAAATGACTGCTGTTTATGAAGCTGCAACAAATTCGTATTATGTAACAGGGTATCACTCTCCGGAATCTATTGCATCAGGTGTTCCTGATGAACAATTTGTATATAATGAAAATAACAATTCAAGAATTTTCTATCGCGATGGAAAGTTAGACCGTGTGGAAAACGGAGCTCTGTTTTTTGAATCCGGTACCGGCAGTTTTATTTACGACGAATCGGGCAATTTGGTTGGCATAAGCAACAGGGCTTGTTATGAAGATTTGGCAAAATAAAGGAGAAAAACCATGAAAAAGAAATATTTATTTAGCATTTTGAGTTTTATTTGTGTTTGCTTTTTTGCCACCGCGGCATTGTCTCGGTGTTATAATGAAGATTTTAGCTTTGAATATGGTGAAAATGGTGGCGTTACTGTCAAAA
This sequence comes from Alphaproteobacteria bacterium UBA1254, assembly GCA_002308495.1. Taxonomy (GTDB): domain Bacteria; phylum Pseudomonadota; class Alphaproteobacteria; order RF32; family CAG-239; genus UBA1254. The sequence continues at coordinate 58,339 of DBVW01000010.1, read as the reverse complement.
ATATGGCAGGTGAAACCGTCGCCACATACGACTCAATGGATGCGCTTTTGTTGGATAAATTTGGGTTTGTGCCGCCCTTGACGGTTGATATGAATAAGTTTAATATGGCTAATAACAACTCAAGCAACGGCTCCGGTAAAACACGCGGGCGATTAATCTATACCGTTGAAGAAGCTATGGAAGTTGTCAAAGACGGGACAGTCAACAAAGTCCGCTTGAGATATAAATAATCTGCGCTGATTTAACTTTAAGCCTCCCTAAAAAAAAGGGGGGCTTTTTTATTGAAATTTAGGCTTGATTTTTTGATAAAAGCGTGATACTCTAAAGCTATATTTTACAAGGCGTAGAACGCCCTTATCAGAGGGAGAAAGAAGATGAGAATAAATAAGGTTTTTACTACGGCGCTGCTAGTAGGAACGATGCTATCAACGAATGTTTTGGCTGATGAATGTATATATGAAAATAAAGGAATGTGGTCAGGAGGAAATGGGCAGGCAACAGATAATTTAATGATTCAGTACAATTGTTATACAGATTCTTCCCATTCTACAAAGGTTTCTAGTGTTTTTTATCATGTAGTGTTGCCGCGATCTGATTATTCTGCTTCTACTCAAGATGATGGAACAGTATTGATTACAAGTAATGATGGTTCTCATTCTTATACGTTGGAAACAGTTCCTCTTTCGTTTGTTTCAACATCTGTAAATAATAACACTACGAATAATTGGTCTTATTCTTCATCTCAGAATTTATATGATGAAAACGATAACGTTGTGGGGACACAATATACTTATAAAAATCTTTCAGGTGATATAGTTTCTTATGTAAACAAAACGTCTAATTCACAAACCAATGAAAATGGGTATACAAACGAAGAACATTATCAACAGATTGATGCTTATGGAAATATTATTGAGACAAAAAACATATCCAAAACTTATAGTAATGGTGTATTAATTTTATCTGAAACGCAAACACAGAATTCTAATGGTATTACTTATAGCTCACACACTTCTGAGTATTATGAAGATGGTCGTACCAAAAATTACGAAAGTAAATCTTATTATGCAGATGGGACGCCTAAATCATTATCAAATACACAATATAATGAAAGTGGGCAGACTATACATTCACAAAGTCAAAACTATAACGAAGATGGTAGTATGAAAAGTAGTAGTCAAAGTAACTATGAGTACTATGAAGATGGAATAACGAGAAAGAGTTACAGTTATGAAAGCCAAACAGATGGTAAAACCACAAATTCTTATGCCTATGAATATTATGAAGATGGAACCACAAAAAAATCGTACTCTCGAGATTATTTTGACTCCAATGGTAACAAAACAAATTCGTATGCTTATGAGTACTATGAAGATGGGAAAACAAAAAGTTACGGAAGTGAGTCATATTTCGCGGATGGAAGTGTTAAATCAGCATATTCTTACGAACAAAATGAAGCAGGAAAAAGAACACATGAAGAATCTTTAAGCTATAATAATGACGGTACATTTAACCAATCATATTCTCGTGATTACACTTATGACGAAAACGGGCGGCAAATTGCCTATGACCAAGAAAATTTTGATGCCGACGGCAATAAAATCGGAACGGCTGAATATCGAGTCAATTATGATGAAAACGGCAATTGGCTCGGTAACTCTTATGTTGAAAAAGATTTGGACGGCAACCAAACATACGCTTATGACAATGTGTATGAAGAAGATGACGACCACTATCAGACAACATATACCGAATATGATGCCAACAACAATGTTACCAACAAAGAAATCGACCGTTATGATTATGACGAATTCGGCAACGAGGTTTGGACGTGGGAGCAATATGATGGTGATGGCAATTTGCTTGAACGCGACCACGACAAATATGACGACGAAGGCAATTATTTAGGTTGGACCGCTGATTTTTACGCTTATGATGACGAAGGCAACGTTATCGGCAGAGTTGCGGATGATTATACGGATTTGCGTGATGAAAACGGCAACTATATCGGTCAAACAAAGCTTTCATCCGTTTATGACGAAGACGGCGATTTAATTGAAGAAACAGAGTCTATTTACCAAAAAGATGCGAACGGTAAGTGGGGCTGGACGACCCTTTATACAAAGACATACGATAAAAGCGGTCGACTTCTTTCAATCACCGATGCAAACGGGGTTACGACGCGTTATGATAAAAACGGCAACCCGATTATCTCGCGCAAAATTTATACCGTTCAAGAGGCTGAAAGAGTTTCTAAAAAGACCGGAAACAAAGTCCGCTTGAGATATAAATAATCTGCGCTGATTTAACTTTAAGCCTCCCTTAAAAAAAGGGGGCTTTTTTATTGAAATTTAGGCTTGACTTTTTCGGAAAATTTGTCTATATTTTATTCAGTTGTTTATTTTTCTTTCGATTATTTCCTAACCTTTTTATATATATGACACAAGATTTAAAAACTGTGCGCCTCAAGATGCAGGTGCGGACGTTTTGCGTCGCCTTAAACCGCTTCGATCGCAAAGACACATTGACCATTCAACCAACGGGAGAACGTTTTGAAGAACACATTTTCACCGTTTCCAACAACGGAGATTATCGTTCCCTCTTCATCATCGATGAAAACGACATTCCCCGTCTTCTCTATGGTCCTATCGGCGCTTTCAAGATCCAGTTTGAAGCCGAGCCCTTCCTTTACATCATGGAGAACTTCTCCAACAAGGATCGCCTCGTCTTTTTCAGGCACGCCGAGCTTCCGAGTCTTGTCGAGGCCAACAAGTTTTTGGCTCTCGTTGACGCTTCCAACCTTTCCAAGAAAGACTGCGATCGGGCATATACCTGGATGCAGAAAATGGTCAAGAGGCTCAACTAACCAACTACTAACCTTTCAGCAGGCACGTCTTCGGACGTGCTTTTTTTTTATCTTGACTTTTTTTGAAATTTGTCTAAAATTTAGTCAGCAAAGTTATATATCTGGAATATTTTTTTTATTATTTATAAGAACCTTAAATTTTTTGTATATGGTTAATTTTGATGAACATTCTTGGAAGAGAGCCGATTTGGGCTTTCAAGGTACTTTGACAGCGCGCCCATACGCGCCCGTTTTGCTCAAAGTCAGCTTCACCGAGGCATTAACCGGTTTCAACCCTCTCAATCTTTGGCAGGAAACCGTAACGTATGGTCCCGACGATATGCATGAGACCGAATGCCATGTCCTCTCTGCCCGCGATCTGAACGATGAGTACGCTCTCTTTATTGCAGGACCGGAAGATGAGGTCGCGTATGCTTATGACGCCGATATGCAGCGTATCAAGCTCGTTTTCGATGCCGAGAAGTTTTTCTATGTTATGGAAAACGCCAGCAGGCGAAACAAGCTCAACTTCTTCAAAAACGCCGTGTTGCCGAGCATTGCTGAGGCTAATAAGTTCTTGGCTTTGGTTGATAGCTCTAATCTTTCCGGCAAAGACCGCAACAGAGCTTATGCTTGGATGCAACAGATTGTAAAGAAACAAGGCTTAAAAAAACGTTAGCCCTATGTGCAAAGGTTTAGGATGGCCGGTCAGTTCTTATGAGCCGGTCAAGCTGAAGATCAAAACGAACTCGAGGATTTACTTATGCAGCAGTGCAGTTCCTCATTTTCGTACTTTTGATACGAACTCTCGGCCTAAGGAGGTTTTGGGTATGTTTGTTCGGAATGAAGTCGACGAACGTCATTTTTACTTTCTGCCGCCCAATTCGGAGTTTGCTTATATGGTTTTGAGAGGCGAATTCGAGATTGTCTTTGAGGCTCAAACATTTTTCAAAATTATGGAATGTGCCGACAAGAAGAACATCTGCGCCTTTTGGAAACATGCCGTTCTTTCCGATTTGGGCGAGTTGGACACTTTCGCCGATTTGATGCGCCGCTCGGATTGGGCTCTGAAAAAGAAGAGCTTTGCGCTCAACTTAATGGGACAGCTCAAAAAAGCCCACCAACTTCAAAGTGCTCAGATTAATGCTTAAAAGAAAACGTTCAAGCCACAAGCTTGGACGTTTTTTTTGCTCATAACTTAAAGCATTTTCTTTTGTTTTTCTTTCGTTGTTGCTAGTATATGGCTTGTTGCATTAACTTTTAAACAAAAGGAATTTTCAAATGAAAAAATTAGCCATTTTAACCGTTGCCGTTTTGCTCGCCGGCTGCGCTCAGGTTGCATCAGATTCTTCAACAGCTGCGAGCGGCACGACATCAACAAGAATGAAAGCTTGTATGTTTTCGGAAGCAAACTCCAGATATACGGCAGGAACACTCTTTACAAACACGATTAGAGAAACAGCCACCGATTTGGTCAAAACCTGTATGAAAAAACTGGCGCTCGAATCTGCCGGTATCAGCGCCGAATCGCAAACCGCCGCCGAAAATATCATTTCAAATTTGAGGACTTTAGCCACAACCGCTCAATAGTCTTTTGTATGTTAAAAAAAACCTTGTTCTTTCGGGCAAGGTTTTTTTATTTTAAAATTTTCTTTACTTTTTGTCAAAAACGTGTATAATGGCGTCAGAAATCCGATTATTGTTTAACTTAAATTATAATGTGTCATGAAAAAAGTATTATTTTTCGGTGTTATTTGGTTTTGTGTGTCCGCCTTTGCTTGCACGCCTGAGGAAATGCCCGCCCTGCCCCCCGAGGAGATTCCGGAAGAGCAGCAACCCGTCGTCAACAACGACGAATCGCATTTTCACACCATCACTCAGCTTTGGGCCATTACGATGCGCCAGGAAATGCTCCTGCCTTTCAAGCTCTACGTTTTGCAGCTTGAGGACGGAAAGTGGTTCTACCTGCGCCGGCTCAATTTTGACGGAGAACTTCACCTCGGTGATGCGATTATGTTCTCATATTACGCAAACTGCACCGACGAGATTGCCGTCATCCACAAGCAGAGAACCTATGGCGGTGATCCTGCCCGCGTGAACGCCAACAAACCGGAACTCGGCACCTATCTGGTCGCCTCTGATCCGATTGAAGCAGATGTCAGGAATATGTTCGTCTTGAACATGAGGTATGCCTCTCTCTTTCAACCGATTGAAACGTGTCTCATTGAAACACGGGACGGCAACCTGATTTATGTTAAGACGAGCAAGCTTGTCGAAACGAACTCGCAAAGCCTCACTATCGGCGATCATTTCGTTTACAGCGTTTACACGATTTATCCGAACGAGGTCGTCGCTATCAAAAAACTTTAAAAAAACCCTAGAAAAAGCCCCGCTCTCCAGCGGGGCCGCTTTTTTAAATCAGTTTCAAAATTTCTTTTGCTAAATCCAGCCGATATATTTCTTCATTTTTTGTATTCGGTTCATATTTGTCTTCGAGTTCAAAAGCAAAAATATTCGGCTGTTGAATTTCAAACTCAACACCTTTTGAAATAAGCGGCGCATTCACACTTAAATATTTTTTCAATTTTTCAAGATCCAGCATTTTGTTTTTGATTAAACCGTTCTTTGCCGACAGTCTTGAAGAATATTCAAGAATGACATAAACCGTTGCCGCAATCAGCAATGCGCAAAAGAAGTGGACATAAACACCCAGCAACATCACCGTTATCAAAACAAAGATGCCCGCCAACGGCCATACGATATATTTCATCAGTTTAGATGCAAACGGATAACGCAGAATCCATAAATAAAACATAATCGTTAAAATTGCCGATGTTAAAATCAACGACGTTTCAAGCGGATTAATCGCAATATAAGAAATCGCCAACACCGTTAAAGCAAGCATCGACAAGCTGAAAATCAAATAAAACGTGTTCAACCGCCATGCTAAAAACTTGAAATATCGCTTAATGTATTTTTCATGTGCGGAAACGGCCCGATCAAATTTCAAGTTGTTTTTCGATTTTACTTCAAGCGATGAGTCATTTCTGCTAAATAACATTTCCAAAAGTTTTCTCAAACCGAGCGGCAGGTTTTGTATTTGATCTGTTTTTTTAACCAAAATGATTGTCTTGTTTTCCGTGATAATATCCATCGTTTTATAGCGCACTAAGTCAAGCAACGCCGAAACAAATGAACGTTTATCGTAAATTCCCTTTAAAATGTAGCGATTAAGAGAGGCGGTTTGCTTAAAGTGTATACTCAAACGCGATTTGTTTTCTTTAATCATCTTCCATGAAAAGAAATAAGACAGGAATATCGCCAAGAACCCGAGTATCGCGAAGAAAATGTCGCCGTAGTCGGTTATAAACCATACAAAACGCTGACCTAACCCCGGTTTGTTGAAAACGGTTTTATCCAAAGATGTTAAAATGTGCATCCCCTCGCCTGCATTGACGGGTGTTAAAGAAGCAAACCCCAAAGCATTTGAGCTTAAATGCGCAATAACGGAACGATTGGTCGCCAGATATTTCGGATAACCCGTCATTGTCAGCTGCGACATAAAGCTTTTGCCGTCAGGAACCGAAACAACGGCATTTGCCGAGCCGATAACCAAATTCGGATAACCGCTCGTTATATCCGTATAAAACTCGGTAAATTCGTCATAGTACCACAATTTGCGATCAAGCAGATATTTGAAGCGATATGTATAAACACCGGGTTCCAACGCTTCTGTTTTTTTAGGCTCAAACAAAATATTATTGCCAATCTCCGTCAAACGATAGGGCACTTCTTTTCCGTTAAGCGTTACAGACAAAAGTGTTATATCCAGTTTTTTCTTAACCTTGCTTCGCGAGGTGGTAAATTTCGGCATCAATTTCAAAAGACCGTTCTTTAACTTTTCGCCATTGGCAACGACAATAACTTCTTCATCCACATTAACGCTTCCCGTAGGCAATATGTCATAAGAAACCAACAGATACGGAATATGCTCACGCGCCGGGGCTAAAACCTTTTCGCCGTTGGGCAATTTGACCGGAACGACAGCTATGTTCGGAAGCTGTCTGTTACCGGCTAAATCTTGTTTTTTGACCTGTTCATAAAAAACCGTATCGGGCGAAAACTCAGCATGAGGCTTATCAATGCGACCGAGCGCACGCTCATATATTTTTTGAAATGTCGATTTTTTCTTTTCCTGCATTGTCGCAATGTATTCGGAACTGTGCTGAATATCCATCGCATTCGTTTTATTTAAATCGCCTAAATCTGCAGAATCGCTCACAATTGCCGTTTGAAAACGTTTTTTGAAGAAAGCGCGCACCTCTCTGATGTTTTTCGGATTTGGAAGTCCGACCAGTTTAATCGGTTCTACGGCCTTAGGTTCTCTTGATTCAATTTCGGCTTCTTCAATCGTCGAAACTTCGGCAAAGGACCGGCAAACAAGCAACAAACACATTGTGAAACATATTGCAAGAAAAAGTTTTTTCATAAAAATTATCCTTCATGTTAACATTTCAAACATATTTGTATATTAATATAATAGTTATTAAAATCAAATAAAAATTTTTAATGAAAGGCAAATTTATGAACAATAAAATCGCAGCTGTTATTTTGGGAGCCGGAAAAGGAACCCGTATGAAGTCCGATTTACCTAAAGTGATGATGCCCGTCAAAGGAAAATCCATGATTAAACGCATTATTGACACTTTGGAAGAGTTAAAAGCCGATGAAATCGTAACCGTTATTGCACCGGACGGTGATTTGGTTAAAAAAGAGGTTGCGCCTTATAAAACCTGTGTACAAAACGAACAACTCGGAACCGGACACGCCGTAAACTGCGCCAAAGATTTGCTTCAAAATTTTGACGGGGCGGTTTTGGTCGTTTTCGGAGATACGCCGCTCATTACGAAAGAAACATTTATGAAATCCGTTCAAAAAGTCCGCGAAGGTTATGCGGTTGTCGTTTTGGGCTTTGAGCCTGATGACCCCGCCCGTTACGGAAGACTTAAGATGAAAGGCGATGAGCTTGTTAAAATTGTGGAATACAAGGACGCTACCGATGAAGAACGCGCCATCAGATTCTGCAATTCCGGCTGTATGGCTTTTGACGGAAAATATCTTTTTAAGATTTTAGCTAAAATCGGCACAAATAATGCTGCAGGTGAGTATTATTTAACCGATGCTATTGAAATTGCACGACAGATGGGCCTTAAATGCACCGCCATTAAGGGCAACCCGAAAGAAGTTGCAAGTGCCAACACGAGAGAAGAACTCGCGATGCTTGAAAGTTATTTGGAAAGAAAATGATATGTTTCAGAAAATAAAAAAACACTGGTTTGGCATTATTGCCGGTATGATTTTTGTGCTTTATGCCCTTTTTTTAATGCTTGTGTTTTTCGCACCTCGTGTTGATATCAAAGAAAGGGGATTTGTCTTTTGCACAAAGCAGATGATAAACAATTTTCACGACTGTTCATCTCACCGCGTTTGGTGTTCGGTCAAAGTTATCGTTAAAAACAACGCTTGTGATTTTAAGGTTATTAAAGACGGTTTTTCCTTGTGGCTTAAAGGCGAACAAAAAACACCTTGGGCGAACTATTATTTTGAGCCCGTTTTGCAAGATGAGCCAAACACCGATGATGAAGAATTTAAAGCCTATTATCAGGAACATCTTGACTTGTTTGCCGATATGGAGGAATTAAATAAAAACAGAATTGAGCTTGAAAAGCAAGTCGATAAAATTCAAGATCAGGCGCCGCAAGCACCCGAAGAAGTCGAAATAAAAGAAGAGGAAACGACAAATGAAGAACAATAATTTACCCGCATGGGATTTATCTGATTTATATCAAAGCATTAAAGACCCTCAAATTGAAAAAGATTTGGAAAGTTACAAAAAAAATGCGCTTTCTTTGCAAAAAAAATATAAAGGGAAAATGGCTAAACTTTCTGCCGAAGAATTTTTAAGCGCTCTTAAAATGCTTGAAAAGAGTGCTCTTTTAAGCGGTAAGTTAGGCGGATTTGCAAGTCTTAACATGTCAACACAGATGAAAAATGCAGAGGCTATGATTTTTTATCAGAATATTTCGGAAAAACTTACCGAATATGCCAAGCCGACCGTTTTCTTTTCTTTAGAGCTTAACAAATTGCCCGAAGCTAAAATCAAAGAATGGCTTAACAATAAGAAAGTTGCTTTTTATAAGCCTTTTATCAGCCGTGTGCGCAAATATAAGAAACATGAGCTTTCCGAAGCTGTTGAAGAGGTATTCCTTGAAAAATCGGTCACTTCTTCCGAGGCATGGGTCAGGCTTTATGAAGAAACGTCTTCACGTCTTGTCTACACTCTTGACGGCAAAAAATATAATGATGCCGAAATGTCAAAATTTTTGCTCGATAAAAATGTTGATATAAGGCACAAAGCCGGCGCTGAGCTCAATCGTGTCGCCAAAGAAAATGCGCCTTTGTTTACACTTGTTTACAATATGGTTATGAAAGATAAGGCGATTGAAGACGATAAACGCGGTTTTAAAAAACCTGTTTCGGCGCGAAATATGGCTGAAAACGTTAAGGACGAAGTCGTTGATACTTTGGCTCAAACCGTCAGAAAAAATTACAAAAACATTGCATACCGATTTTATAAGCTTAAAGCTAAATGGCTCGGGGTTAAAAAAATCAGCTATTGGGACAGAAATGCCCCCTTGCCTTTTTCGGCAGATATAACATATTCTTGGGATAAAGCCGTTAAGACCGTTTTATCGGGTTATGAGAAATTTTCGCCCGACTTAAAGAAAATTGCCGAAGATTTCTTTAAAAACAACTGGATAGATGTTCCTCCGCGCGACGGCAAACGAAACGGGGCTTATTGCAGCGGTCCGACCGCCTCAAAACACCCCTATTTGTTTTTAAACTTTGTCGGCAAGCAAAATGATGTTTTAACACTGGCTCATGAATTGGGGCACGGGTGTCATCATCAGCTCAGAGTTAAAAACGGCGAGCTTAACGAATATTCGCGTATGACAACCGAAGAAGTTGCTTCCGTTTTTGCCGAGATGCTTGTTTTCCAAAGCTTGCTTAAAGAATTAAAAGACGACAAGGCCAAACTTTGTTTGATTGCTTCTAAGGTCAGCGATATGATCAATACGGCCATTCGTCAGATTGCTTTCCACTTTTTTGAAACACGTGCGCATGATGAGCGCAAAAAAGGCGAAGTTTCGGAAGAGCGTTTGTGCCAAATTTGGACGGAAGAGATGAAGGACAGTTTGGGCGATTATGTTGAAGTCGGCGATGATGCAAAATATATTTGGACGCAGGTCGGGCACTTCTTTTTCCTGCCGTTTTATGTTTATGCTTATTCATTTGCCGATTGTTTGGTCAACTCTCTCTATCAAGTTTATCAAGAGGGCAATGTTAAGGACTTTTCCAAAAAGTATTTAACACTTTTGAGCCAAACAGCCATCGGTGATTATGAAAAAATCTTGAAACCGTTTGATTTAAACCCGAATGATCCGAAGTTTTGGAACAAGGGCTTGAAGCTTATTTCATCATATCTTGACGAGCTTGAGAGATTGGATAAGAAACTGTCTTGTCAGTTGATTTCATGTAAAAGGAACAAATAAATGTCAAAAAAAATTATCTTAAAAAACGGTAAGCAAGTTACCCTTAAACGCATTCGTGCAAAAGATTACGAAGAAGTTATGACTTTCCTTGATAAGTTTTCAAGAGGCAAAGGCGCTGTTTGGACACATCAATATCCCAATCAACCCAAAAAAGATAAGGAAAAATCCATTCAACATTACGAATCAGATGATGAGTTATACCTGGGTGTTTGGAACGAAAAAGAGATTATTGCAGAGGGGTCTATCAGCCTTAAAAAAGCAAGAGATCCATGGAGTGTTCTTCAGGCTGCTTTTGGTTTATGTATTTTGGAAGAATATACGAGTTTGGGACTTGGAACACACATTTTAAAAGAACTTGAAAAATGGGCGGTTAAACAGAAAGTTCACCGTATTTTTGCAACCGTGCGCCACAATAATAAACGAGCGTTGGGATTATATTTAAAATTGGGCTATCAAATCGAGGGAACAGCCAGAGAAACCGCCTTCTTTGATAACCAATGGCAACATGAATATTATTTGGGTAAGATATTATCTTACGATAAAGAAAAACTTAAACCCGAATGATCCGAAGTTTTGGAACAAGGGCTTGAAGCTTATTTCATCATATCTTGACGAGCTTGAGAGATTGGATAAAAAACTAAAGTATTGACATAAAGAGGCAAACTTGCTAAAAAGAGAAAGTTCTATCTAAGTTTATGTCAAACCAATTAAATACTTTATTTTTATGGAAAATCTTATTCTTTCACGCGTGATTTTATTTGCGCTGGTGTTTGTGCATGTGCTTATAGGCTATGCCTCAAAAATTGACTTGCATATCAATGCCAAGGTGCTTGATACGGTGTTTGCCGTTGAGATTTTGGCGTTAACCGCCTACATTATCTATGACAATATCCTTTATCCGCCCCATAACGGCTGGGTTCTTGCCATCATAGGCTATCTGTTTGTGTATGGCGTCATCTTTATGACATGGGTTGTGTATGGGTTGAAAACAATTTTGCCAAACAAACATTATCAGCTTAAGAGCATTACTCCCTCTCAAATCACATTAAAACATCCTATCCCCGCGCAGAAGAAAGGTGCTTTAGGCACTATTAAGGAGGGTTGGCGCAGTTTTGAGGTTTGTGTTATAAGCGATGATGCGTTTCAAAAGGCAAAAGAAGGAAAGCCTATGACCGTCAAATTAAAAAGCACGAAACAGGAAGATGTTCCGTTTCCTTGTTTTGCTGTTATGGAAGATGTTACATCGGTATCTTCTCAAGATATTCGGTAAATTAAAAATACTTTATATCGAACCTATTAAATATTTAGTATTATGGGATATACGGGCATTTTGATATGGTGTATCTCGGCTCTTATTTTGCCGATGGCGTTCTTTTGGGGGTGTTTGTTTTGGAACAGGTATCTTCCCTACTCTTCCCTCATTGTCGCAACCATTGCTGTCTCTCTTTTTTTCGTCGGCGGTAATGTGATCTGCGCCATTCTTGTCGGAAGTGATGCAACTCTTCATTGCGTTATATTCTGTGTGCTAGCGCTGATGTGTATCTTTATAAGCTTTAAATCACTGATTCCGTATACTTTGGAGCCAGGCCGTTATCATATGATGCATATCAAAGAAGGCCGTATTCTTTGCGCTAACGGACTTTATTACATCGCTGCGCTCGGCGTTGTTGAAAATCACGGGTACGATTCACAGGTCTGCTTGCTCTCGGAGAAATCTTATTCGTATTCCCCCATCTTGCTCAAAAACGATTTTTTTGAAGACATCGGGATCATTTTAACGGAGAAAGAATGGGCGGATTTTTTTGAAAACAAGCTTTCGCTTCCCGTTCAAGTCGCCAAATATGACGCTGCACTTATCAGAGGGCCGATTGTTTGGGTCTGTCGCTGAGTTCGGATTTAAACGCACCTCCCTTCGAGGTGCGTTTTTTCTTGACTTTTGACGACCAAAATAGTAGAGAAAAAGGCATGACGAAAACAGAACTTTTGGCTCCGGCCGGCGACATTCAATCAGCTTATGCGGCGCTGTATTACGGCGCTGATGCACTTTATTTGGGGCTTAAAAGTTTTTCGGCGCGCGCCACCGCCACAAATTTTGATGAAAAGCAATTAAACGAAATTACGGCCTATGCCCACCATTTAGGGCGCAAAGTTTATGTTACAATCAACACCGTTATTCAAGAAGCCGAACTTTCCGATTTGATTTTAAGTTTGGATATTTGTTCAAAATGCAAAGTTGATGCCGTGATTTTGCAGGATTTGGGTGTTGCGCATTTGATTAAGACACAATATCCCGAACTTCAAATGCACGCCAGCACGCAAATGGCCGTNNCAAAGAGGGTGCGCTGTTTTTGAAAAAGCTCGGATTTTCGCGGGTTGTTTTAGCGCGAGAGTTAACACTTGATGAAATCAATGAAATTTCTTCGATTAAGGGGCTTGAGACAGAAGTGTTTATTCACGGCGCATTGTGTTATTCATACAGCGGCATCTGCCAATTTTCAGCCCTTGAATACGGCAAAAGCGCCAACAGGGGAAAATGTTTATATCCTTGCCGCGCGTGTTTTGAAGAAAATCAAAAAACAAAGCATATCTTTTCAATGAAAGATATGGCTTTAGA
>DBVW01000010.1:0-45219 GCA_002308495.1 Alphaproteobacteria bacterium UBA1254 | reverse complement strand
CTATGTTGCCGCCGTTACGGACTATTATCGGAAAATTTTAGACGGGCAAAAGACGGAAACGAAAAACGCCGAAAACATTAAACAGATTTTTTCGCGCCCTTGGTGCAGCTTCCATTTTAACGGCAAAAACAAAGATGTGGTTGACCCTGATTTTGTGGGACATCGCGGGCTTAAAATCGGCAAAGTCGAAAACATTGTCAAAGGCTGTCTTATTTTGACACCGACGCATAATATCGGTCGTTTTGACGGTTTACAAATTGATGTAACGGGCGATGAAAAGCCTTTCGGTTTTTCGGTTCAAAATATGAAACAAAACGGTAAAAATGTTGTTTGTGCCAAACCCGGCAAACCTACCGAAATTGAACTTCCTAGGGGCTACCCTCTTTTGAAAAAAGGAATGGACGTTTATTTGGCATCTTCTTCTGAAGTTAAAGGAAGTTATAATTATACTAAGCCTAAACCTCATGAATTTCAAAACAGAATAAATGTTGATGTAACGGTTGAGGTTTTGAAAGACAAGCTTGTTGCCAAATCGGGCGACTTTGCTTTTGAGGTGTGCGGTACATTTGAACCTGCCAAAGATTCAAACAAAGTTTATGAGGCATTTTTGAACGCTTTTAACAAAACAGGCGACACAATTTTTGAACTAAAGAACTTTGAGCTCAAGAATCCTTCAAATCTTTTTGTTCCCGTTTCTCTTATCAACGATTTAAGGCGCGGGTTATATGAAAAAATCGTCCCCGTGTTCAAGCACGGAAAACTTTCAACTTTGCCGAAACCGATTGATAACGCTCATTTGAAATGGATTATTAAGGTTGATCATCTTCAAGCTTTAGGTGAACTTAATTCGGACAGCTTTGATGAAATTATCTATCTGATTGATGACAAGCCTGATTTTGACAAGCTCTCTTTATTGCCTCTTTCAAAGGTTCGCATTGCGCTTCCGAGTGTTTGCCGAAAGCCGCGTCTTTTTGCACCCGCGATTAAAAAACTTTTGGATTTGGGATACCGAAAATGGGAGGTTTCAAATTATTGGGCACTTGATTTCATTGATGCCGAAAAATATGATGTTTCTTTCGGACCGTTTTTATATATCTTAAATACGGAGGCGATGCTTATGGCTCAAAATATCGGCGCAAGACGTGTTTCTTTTGCGCTTGAAGACACGCTTCATAACTTAAAAGCCCTCTCATCAAAAGCCTTTTTGCAAACAAGCCTGATTATTTATCAAGATGTGCCTTTGTTTACGAGCGCTGTTTGCATCAGAGAAAATGATTGCGCGCACTGCGAAGGCGGGGAAAAACGGCTGAGCTTAAAGAAAGACGGCACAATTTTTGAAGCGCTTAGTGTGCCGTGTCAGACAATGCTTTTTGATAAACGCCCGTTTTGCGCGGCAAGCATTGCCAAGGAGGTTAAGCCGACATATTGTCAAATGGATTTTTGCCATAAACCCTATACGGCAAGGCAGGTCAAAGAAATTTCTCAAAAACTGATGAATTTTGAAGATATAACGCCCTCAATGAAAGGGAATATACTTAAAAGCGGAATTTAGTCTTTATAGAAAAAATCATAAAGGCGGATATAAAAAACGAATTGAACAACCGTTTTTAAGGCGTGTTTGATACTTAAATGCAACGGTGAATATTTACCGACCAGATTTAACATAAACGGAAAGAAAACATATAAAACAACCAAAATCAAGGCTATTTTAATGTAGTTTCCATGCGTTTTCGCATAAGCCGACCACAACGAAGCATCATCTCCGTTAATGCTTGAAACCCAAGTAAAACCGGGAATAAAAAAGGTAAACGTCAAAAGAAAAATCAACGGAATATAAAGCAAAAACTGCCCCGTTTTAGAACCGTTTAAAAATTGGTAGCTACGTTTCAAAAACTCATAAATATCGGGAAAACCGATCAGCCATTGAGACATATATTTTAATAGTTTCAAAAACAAATGTCCGCAAATTACCACAAGCAGCGAAATCGCAAAAATAACCGCTATTTTAATGGCCGAATTGACTAGCTTTTCGCTTGTGAAAATCGGTTTTTGCTCATAATAAAGACTGATAAAAATGTAGTAAAACACATAACAAAACAGGGCATACGACCAAAGCATCGTCATTTGATGTTTAAACATAAATTTTAAGCTCAAAAACGACGCTAAAAAAGAAGCCGAACCAAACAAAATAAGCAAAAAACAGTTTTTAGCCATAAAGGACAGCGTGTCTATGCACAGTTGTTTGATTTGAAGCTCTTTTTCCATTTGAACACCTTTGAATTAAGAGCCGCGTTTTTTCATAAAGTTTTCAAGCCAGTGAATGTTATATGTTCCGTCAATAAAGTCCGCATCGGAAATAATTTCCTGTAAAAGAGGAATCGTTGTGTCAATGCCCATAATGACAAACTCATCCAAAGCCCGACGCAAGCGCATAATTGCGCCGCTTCTTGTTTTTGAACTGATGATTAATTTGGCAATCATACTGTCATAACACGACGGTATCGTATAGCCGGAATAAATTTCCGAATCGACACGGACACCTAAACCACCGGGGGCGTGCCATTCGCTGATTTTTCCGGGACAAGGCGTAAATGTGTCCGGATTTTCGGCATTGATACGACATTCTATCGCATGGCCGGAAAATGTGATATCTTCTTGCTTGTAGCTCAATTTTGCACCGCTTGCAATACGAATTTGTTCGCGCACGATATCAATATCCGTAACAACTTCGGTAATCGGATGTTCAACTTGCAAACGTGTGTTCATTTCCATGAAATAAAATTTGCCGTCTTCATATAAAAACTCTAACGTTCCGGCGTTTGTGTAACCTATTTTTTGAATGGCTTTGCGCACAATTTTACATATGTTTTGACGTGCGCTCTCATTTAAGGCCGGCGAAGGTGTTTCTTCAATCACCTTTTGATTGCCGCGTTGAATCGAACAATCTCTTTCGCCTAAGTGAACGACGTTTCCGAAACTATCCGCCAAAATTTGAATTTCAATATGACGCGGGTTCGTCAAGAACTTTTCAAGATAAACCGCATCGCTCGTAAACGAGGCTTTTGCTTCTGCACGAGCCAAAGAATAAGCTTCGGGTAAATCTTCCGCTTTCATGGCAACTTTCATACCTTTGCCGCCACCGCCGTCTTTGGCTTTAACCATTACGGGAAAACCGATTTTTTTAGCCCAAATATAAGCTTCATCAAGCGTTTTTAACTCCGGAGAACCGGGGGCCACAGGCATACCCGCCTTTTGAGCCGCCGCGCGTGCCGCAATTTTATCGCCCATCAGGCGCATTTGAGCCGAGGTCGGACCGATAAAAGCGATGCCATGGCGCTCAACCATTTCGGCAAAATCCGCATTTTCGGATAAAAAGCCGTATCCGGGGTGGATGGCATCAGCACCGGTAATAACCGCCGCCGAAATAATAGCCGGCTTGTTTAAATACGAATCGGCCGCCCTTGCCGGACCGATGCAAACGGCCTCATCTGCCATGCGGACATGCATCGCATTTGCATCTTCCTCAGAGTGAACCGCAACCGTTTTAATACCCATCTCGCGGCAAGCACGCTGAATACGTAAGGCAATTTCGCCGCGATTTGCGATTAAGATTTTTTCAAACATCAGATTAACCTATTGTTATTCAATCACAATTAAAGGCGCACCATATTCGACAGGATCGCCCGCTTCAACCAAAATTTTCGTCACGCGACCGCTCTTATGAGCTTTAACCGGATTGAAGGTTTTCATCGCCTCAATCAAGCATACCGTGTCGCCGGCCTTAACATCATCGCCGACTTTAACAAAATTCGGGCTTGTTTGATTCGGAGCTAAATAAACGACACCGACCATCGGCGATTTAACGGCGTTTTCATCATCCTGATGGTCTTGAATAAGGTTTTCAACCTCTTGAGGCAATTCCTTTTCTTCTTCTTTCGGTTTTTCCTCTACCAAAGGTTGCGCAACAACAACTTGAGGCGGCAAAGCCGCACCGTTTTGACGGGCAAGCGAAATACGCACCGTTTCGTCTTCATATTCAAGTTCCGTTAAATTAGATTTATTTAAAATTTCAGCAAGTTTGCTGATTATTTTCGTATCAATCGGGTTTGGCATATTTATCCCTTCTTTATAAATTCAAATAAACTTTTTTCTTTATAAGCCAAAATAAAACAAATTACAACAAAAAACTGCAAAAAAAGCCCAAAAATAAGACCTTATGCTTTAATCAGGCCATGCTTTTTTTTGCCTTGCGAAAGCTTAATTTCACCGTTTATCAAATCTTTTGCCGTGATGACGTAATTTTCGTCTGTTACCTGCTTGTCATTGAGCTTTAAGCCGGCTTGTTTAATCAGCCGTCTTGCCTCGCCTTTACTCGCCACAAAGCCGATTTTTAAAAACGCATCTAAAACGCCTATTCCGGCTTGTAAATCGACCTCCAAAACGGGCAAATTATCCCCCGAAGCACCTTGTTCAAAGGTTTTAACAGCCGTTTCCAAAGCTGCTTTGGCCGCAGCTTCGCCACGACACATTTTTGTTGCTTCAAAGGCCAAAATCTTTTTAGCTTCGTTAATTTCCTGATCTTTCAATGCTGACAGGCGCTTAACCTCATCCATCGGTAAATCAGTGAAAATCGCCAAGCATTTGGCAACTTCGGCATCACCGATGTTTCTGAAATATTGGAAATAATCATAAGAAGAGAGTTTATCATCGTTAATCCAAACGGCATTTCCCTCGGATTTGCCCATTTTTTTGCCGGCAGAATCGGTTAAAAGCGGGCTTGTAAACCCGAAAAGCTCGACATTGTAGCGACGGCGTCCGAGTTCTGTTCCCGAAGTGATGTTTCCCCATTGGTCAGCCCCCGCAATTTGGGCGCGGCAACCGTAACGCTGATGCAAAACGCAAAAATCGTAGCCTTGAAGAAGCTGATAGTTAAATTCCAAAAAGCTCATCGGTTGTTCACGTTCAAGACGCGATTTGACACTATCCATCGTCAGCATGTGATTGACCGAATAACATGTGCCGATATCGCGCAAAAAATCGAGATATTTGATATCTTTAAACCAATCCCAGTTATCGACCATTTCGGCCCCGTTCGGCTTGTTTGAAAAATCAAGAAAAGTTTTGAAAGACTTTTTAAGGCCTTCCGTATTATGTTTTAACGTTTCTTCCGATAAAAACGGACGAAGTTTGTCTTTGCCCGACGGATCGCCGATACGCGCTGTTGCTCCGCCGACAAGCGTTAACGGTTTGTGTCCGCACTTTTGAAACCATCGCAACATCATCACCGGCACAATATGTCCGACGTGGAGGCTGTCTCCTGTCGGGTCCGAACCCAAATAGCCGACCGCCGGTTTACCTTCTTTTTCGCACTCAAAAAGATAGGTATCAAACCCTTCTTCATTGGTGCATTGATTGAAAAAACCGCGCTCATGCATAATATTTAAAAATTCAGACTTTAAATGTGCCATTTTTCTTTCCTTTATAACGAAATTTTAACGCATATTAGCTTATTATTTTGTGTATTGCAAGAGTTGAGGTAAAAAATATATAAAATGATGATAAAACCTTTAAATGTTTTGGCTTTGATGAGCGGCACTTCCATTGAGAGTTTGAAATATGCTCTCGTTTCAACAGACGGCGTTGATATTTATCAGACTTATTTAAGTTCTTCAATGCCGATGCCCGAAGTTCTCCGCTCTAAAATCAGTTTAATTTTAGGCAAAAACATTCATGTTCCGGACGATAAAATTTTGATTGATTCCGTTGAAAAAGATGTTACCCGTTTAATGAAAGACATTATTCGCGAGATTATTTCTTCTTCATCTCAAAAAATTGACCTGATTGCCATAGAAGGTCCGACCATTGCGCATCATGTTAAAGAAAAATATACTTATCAACTCGGCAAAGGACGAGAGATTTTTGAAGAGTTTCAAATTCCGACAGTCACACATTTTCATAATGCGGACCTTTCAAACGGCGGGCAAGGTTCTCCGATCACCGCTTCTTATTATCATGCGCTTGCAACAAATTTAGAAAAGCCCGCTCTTTTCATTAATATCGGCGGTGTTTCCAGTTTAACTTATATCGGTGAATTAGGTGAAATGATTGCTTTTGATTGCGGACCGGGTAATGCCATGCTTAATGATTTTATGAAAAAACACGCTCATATTGCCATGGATTATAACGGTCAAATGGCAGCTACCGGAACGCCAAATCTTAAAATCGTATCCGGTTTGATGCGCCACGAGTTTTTTGAAAAAATGCCGCCAAAATCTTTAGACCGTAATGCTTTCAAAGACAAGGAGGAACATTTTGAGGGACTTACCGTCGCCGACGGAGCGGCCACAATTGTCGATTTCATTGCCGAAAGCATTTGTCAATCCGTTCTCAAAATGCTGCCTCAAAAACCCGTTACTTCTTTAATTTGCGGCGGCGGTGCATTGAACCCTACTCTTGTGCGTGCCATCAAACAAAAATTAAAGAAAGAAGACATTGTTGCAAGTGCTTCGCATGATGAGGTTAAAGCTGACGATGCGGCTGCCATTGCCTTTTTGGCGGCCCGAAGATTTTATAATTTGCCGATTACTTTCCCTTCGACAACAGGCGTTCATGCGCCTTTAATCGGCGGCAAGCTTTATTTAAAGGATTTGGAAAAATGAGCGAATTTATACTTGAAACAATTTCGTTGAACAAAACTTTCGGTTCGATTAAAGCCCTTCAAAATTTTAATTTGAACGCTTCAAAAGGAGAAATTATCGCTCTCTTGGGTCCGAACGGCGCCGGAAAATCGACTTTAATGAATATGATTTCAGGTTTTTTAAATCCGACTTCGGGAAAAATCTTGGTTTTCGGTGAAGATATTTCTCAAAATCCCGAAAAAGCTAAGGCACAAATCGGTTTTTTGCCGGAAGGTGCGCCGATATATCCCGATATGAGCGTTCAAATGTTTTTAAAATATATGGCTGATTTAAGAAATGCCTCTCAAGAAAATCTGGAACAGGCAATTCAAATGGCTCATATTCAAGAAGTTCTTCATCAAAAAGTTGAAACTCTTTCAAAAGGATATCTGCGGCGGGTCGGTTTTGCGCAAAGTGTTTTGGGCAATCCTCCGATTTTGCTCCTTGACGAGCCGACGGACGGCCTTGACCCCAATCAAAAAGAATATATGCGCGGACTTATTGCCGCTATGAGTCAAGACAAAACCATTTTAATTTCGACACATTTACTTGATGAAGCGGAAGCGCTTTGTTCGCGAATTATTATCATTTCTCACGGAAAAATGATGGCAAACGGCACATGCGCCGAAATTTTGAAAAACACTAAAACAAAATCTTTGGAAGATGCTTTCAAAAAGCTCACTCAAGACTAAAGGAGACAAAAGATGCGCAAGCTTTGGATTGTTACAAAAAATGAACTGATGCGTTATTTTATATCCCCGCTCGCTTATATTTATTTGGTCAGCTTTTTGATTTTGAATGCCGTTACCGCTTTTTATTTCGGACATATTTTTGAACGCGGTCAAGCCTCTCTCTTTTATATGTTTTGCTTTTTGCCCTGGCTTTATCTTTTATTTTTACCGGGTATTTCCATGCGTTTGTGGGCAGAAGAATTCAGAAGCAAAAGTATCGTTCAAATTATCACAATGCCTGTATCGATACCTGTTTTAGTTTGGGGAAAATTTTTGGCTTCCGCCCTGTTCGCCGCCTTGGCGCTTGCTTTAACCTTTCCTTTTGTGATTACCGTTCATATTCTCGGAAATCCTGACAATATGCTTATTGTCCTTTCTTACGGCGCGAGTTTTGTTTTAGCCTGCACGATGCTTTCTATTTCTCAAACCATGTCTGCCTTAACAAAAAATCAGGTTATTGCTTTGGTTCTTGCCGTTATTGCCAATTTGGTGTTCTTTTTCAGCGGTCTTGAATTTGTGCTTTCGTTTTTCAGAATATTTTTGCCTGATTATATGATTGACACCATCGCATCATTTAGCTTTTTGACGCACTTTAATTCTTTGATTAACGGTGTTTTGGAATGGAGAGACGTTCTCTTTTTTGCGTCTATTATCATTTTGTTTAATTTTACGACAATGCTCATTGTCAGCTTCCGGACTTCAGGCTCTTCGTTTTGGCTCAAATCCGGACGACGCTCGACTTATGTTGCGGCCTGGATTATGCTTATTGTCGGTTTTATGGGATTTAATTTGCTCGCAAATAATCTCACGCGGGGAACAGAGCTTGATTTCACGCAGGAAAAACTTTGGACTCTTAATCAAAATACGATTGATGTTTTAGAGCAAATCAATGAGCCGATTACCACAAAACTTTATTTTTCAAACATCTTGGCTAAAAGGAACCCAAACTTAAGACAAGTTTTTGACCGTGTCAAAATGCTTTTGGAACATTATAAAAACGCTTCGCGCGGTAAATTTGATTTTCATGTTTATCATCCTCAAAATTTGGATAATATTGAAGATCGGGCCATCGCTGACGGATTGCAACCCATCCCTTTAATTGACATTAATCAAAATGCGCTTTTCGGTTTAAGCATTGTCGATACTTTAGATCGCAAAGAAGTTATTCCTTATCTTTCTTATGAACGCCTTTCTTCTTTGGAACAAGATTTAACAACATTAATTTACAGGCTTTCGCACAAGAAAAAAACAGTCGGTATTATTTCAAGTATTTCGATCAGCGGAACCAGTGATAATGAAAACATGATGTTTCAGCCTTGGGAAATTACAAATAAAATATCCGAACTGTATGAATTGAAATTTATCAACACGCCGGATGATTTTGAAAAAGCACCTGACGTTTTACTTATCATACACCCTCTTGATTTATCCGATCAGATGGTCGATGAAATTAAAAAATATTCTCAAAACCGCGGTAAAATTTTGCTCTTTTTAGATGCTGCCGCCGAGGCCAGACGTCTGTATATGGCATCAAATTCTCCGTATGCCGTTTCAGATTTGAACGGACTTGATGCATTTTGGGGATTTAAATTTTACGGCGATTATGTTGTTGCTGATTTAGAAAATTCAATCACCGTTGATGCTACAAGCAATTATAAAAATAACCCAGCCTATACCCAAGATGTGATACAATTTAAATTAACGCCTCATAATTTCAACCCTTTTCATCCGATTACTCAAAACTTAAAAAGTTTGCTGATGTCGTCTGCAAGCGTTTTAATGCCTGCAGAAGATGCAAACGTTTCGTTTTTGCCTTTGATGATTTCTTCCGATAATTCTGCTTTAATGCCTGTCAGCGTCGTCCATAACGGGCTTAATCCGCGTCAAATTTTAAGCTTTTATCAAAAAGATGAAAATGTGAAAATTTTATCAGCCTATATCCGCGGACAAGATAAGAATAATCCCTTTGAACTCGTGGTCGTTACCGATACAGATCTTTTGTATAATGATTTTTGGGGAACGGCACACCGCTTTTTAGATGATACATACTTTGTTCCGCTTTTTAATAATGCTGATTTTGTTTTGAATGCTCTTGACTATTTAACCTCAGATGATGCTTTGTTAAAACTGCGCGGTAAAGGGCTTAAAAACAGGGCTTTTGAAAATATTGAAAATTTACGCAAGCAAAGTATTTTTGAATATAAACTCAAAGAAGAGGAAATTTTTGAGCGTATTGATTTAACAAAACGGCAATTGCAAGAAATTTGGGACAAGCGTGATTTTGAAGACCGTCAAACATTTACAGCCGACGAACTTTCACTTATTTCTCAGGCAAGAAGACGTTTAAATGACCTGAGACGCGAGCTTTCTCAAACGCGTTTGCTCACATCTTCAAAAATTGAACGAATCGCATTGCTTGTAAAGCTGTTGAATATCTTTTTAATTCCGCTCCTTTTAACGCTGATTTTAATCGTTTATGTTTTTATCAAATCTCCTTCAAAAGAAAAACAAAAAACTCATTTTACACTCAATAAACCTTTGCTCAGAATAACCCTTATTGCTTTATGTATTCTGCTTCTCGGAATTATTTCCGTTTTTGTTCAGAATCGTTCCGATATTCAAAAATATGAAGACAAACCTTTGTTGCCTCATTTAAAGCAAGAGATTAATGAGGTGCAAAAAATTGTTTTGCGCAACAAAGAAACCTCTCTTACATTTAGTCTAAAAGACGGTCTTTGGGTTTTGGAAAACAAACCTGACTTTGCTGTTTATCAAGAACGCATACGCAGTTTTTTGAGTGCGCTTCTTGAAGGTGTTCTTTATGAGAAAAAATCAGATAAAGCCGAAAATTTAGCTCAATTCGGATTATTACCCGTTGAGGCAGACGGATCAACTTCCACAAGAATTGAATTGAAAGGAGAAGACAACAAAATCATTGAAGCTTTGGAGGTCGGAAAATATGATATTGAACTCGGACGCGGATCTTCTGCCGCATACGTTAAATTTGATGATAAATTCCAGGTCTTTAAAGCCGAAATTGAATTTGTTGATTTATCACTTGATTGGCACGAATGGACCTATTCTCATTTGTGGGATTTAAGATTTGGACGCTTTGTCAGCATCAACGGCAAAGACAATAATGACCTTGTTTCTTCTTATATCAAAATTTTCTTAAACACAGAATTTCAGAGCGCCGTTTCGGAAATTCAAAATAAAAAGAAACTTGAGACGTTTAAGATAACGGCCGAAAATGATTTAAATGCAACACTTGAATTTTATCAATCTCAAAACAAATATTTCGTGAAATATATATTTAACGGCGAAGACTTGAACAAACATATTCGCCTTTTTAAAGAAAATGCCGAGAAGTATTATTTTGAAATTGATCAAACCGATTGGGAGAATATTAAAAATGTCAGAAACATGGCCGCAATCCAAAGTTGAGCGCTATAAAAAATATGCCGTTTGGGCGAGCGTTTCTCTTTCTTCTTTGCTTTTTATCTTAAAGCTTTTAGCCTCACTCGCCACGGGTTCTTTGGCTATTTTATCGTCACTTGTCGACAGTTTGTCTGACATTATTGCTTCTCTTGTTTCGTTTATTGCCGTTAAAATTTCACTCAAACCGGCCAGCTGCAGATATCGTTATGGTTATTTTAAAGCCGAAGCTTTAAGCGCATTGGTTCAGGCCGCCTTTATTGCCGGCTCGGGATTGTTTGTTATTTATAACGCCGTTGATCGCTTTTTACATCCGGCACATTTGCAACAAACAACAATCGGTTTAATCGTGATGATATTCAGTTTGGCGGCAACCTTCGGACTTATCGGGTTTCAAAGTTTTGTTGCCAAGCACACAAATTCGATTGCCATTAAAGCTGACAGCGCGCATTATGTGGTCGATATTTTAACAAACGGCGCCATTATTTTATCGCTTATTGCCGTTAATGTTTTCAAAATTGATTGGTTTGATACTTTGACTGCTTTCTTTATCGCGATTTATTTGATTTATTATGCTTATCAAATTTCTCTTGAGGCTTTAAGCGCCTTAATGGATAAAGAATTGGGCGAAGATGTGCGTCAACAGGTTGCCGACATTGTCGCAAAAACGCCCGGTATTAAAGGCTTTCACGATTTGCGCACACGCGATTTGGGCGGTGTTTATTATTTTGAAATTCATCTTGAAATGGACGGTAATATCCCTCTCTTAAAAGCACACGATTTGGGCGATTTGGTTGAACGGCAAATCAAAAAAATATATCCGAGCGCACAAGTTTTAATCCACCAAGATCCTTACGGCATTCAAGAAAAACGTTTGGATGATATGCTCACGGATTGTTCAAGTTAATTTCTATCAGGAGATTTTATCAATGAGCGGTAAAACGGAAGAAAAGCCTCTTTATTTAGGGCACAGAGAAAGGTTAAGAACAAGATTTTTAAAAGACAATGGTTCTTCCATGCCTGATTATGAGTTTTTGGAACTTATCCTGACTTTTTCGATACCAAGACGAGATGTTAAAGATGAGGCAAAAAAGCTGATTGCTCATTTCGGTTCTCTTTTTAATGTTTTGACTGCTCCGCAATTTAAACTTTCAGAATATGGTTTATCGCAAAATACGATTGCCTTGTTCAAAACCCTTGTCGTTTCTGCTCAGAAATTGACGGCTCAGCATTTAAAGGAAGATAATAAGCCCGTTTTCACACATATTGATTATGTGATTGATTACTGCAAAGCCGCCATTTTAGAAGCCGATGTTGAAGAGTTTCATATTCTGCTGTTAAATAAAAAGCTTCAGTTAATCGAAGATAAGTTGATGCAACGCGGCAGTATTGATCAAGTTTCTTTTTATGCCAGAGAAGTTGTTAAATACATTTTACAATCACAAGCAACTTCCGTTGTTTTGTATCATAACCATCCGAGCGGAAATTGCCAACCGTCTGAAGATGATATTTTATGCACCAAAGAAATTGTTACTGCCTTAATGCCTATGAAAATCAAGGTTTATGACCATTTAATCGTTTCAAAAGATAATTATTACAGTTTTCGCGACCATAATTTGATCAAATTTATGTAAAAATAAAAGCCTCAACTTAAAATGCTGAGGCTTTTGTTGAACTTTTATGACTTAAAAATGATCATCACACTTTCTGATCAATTCTTCAATGTTCTCAGGCGGCCATCCCGGTGTTTCCATTCCGAGATGAATACCCATCTTTGCTAAAACTTCTTTGATTTCATTCAAAGACTTACGTCCGAAGTTCGGTGTGCGAAGCATTTCGGCTTCTGTCTTTTGAACCAAATCACCGATGTAAACGATGTTATCATTCTTCAAGCAGTTTGCAGAACGAACCGAAAGTTCAAGTTCTTCAACCTTTTTGAGCAGATTGCGATTAAACGGAAGCTCTTCTTTAATGTCTTCAACATCATTTTCAGGCTCATCAAAGTTGATAAACGGTTTCAATTGATCTTGTAAAATACGAGCCGCATAAGCAACCGCATCTTCCGGCGTTACGACACCGTTTGTTTCAACAATCATCGTTAATTTATCATAGTCCGTAATTTGACCGACACGAGTGTTTTCAACTTTGTAAGAAACTTTTTTAATCGGTGAATAAATCGCGTCAACCGCAATCACACCTATAGCCGAATCGGAAGATTTATTCTGATAAGCCGGAACATAACCTTTACCCGTTGTGACGGTCAATTCCATCGAAATTTTACCGCCGGCATCAAGGTTGCAAATGACGTGATCCGGATTCATGATTTCAACATCATGTCCCGTTTCAATCATTGAAGCCGTTACCGTGCATGGACCCGTTGCATCAAGATACATCGTCTTTTGACCTTCGCTGTGAACAGCAACGGCCAAACCTTTGATATTTAAAACAATATCCGTCACATCTTCACGGACACCTTCAATAACCGAAAATTCGTGTAATACACCATCAATTTTGATGGCTGTAACGGCACCGCCCTGTAAAGACGAGAGTAAAACTCTTCGTAAAGCGTTGCCCAGGGTTAAACCAAAGCCTCTCTCAAGGGGTTCTATCACTATTTTAGATTTATTCAAACCTTCCGAATTGACATCTAAATTAGTCGGTTTAATAAGTTCTTGCCAATTTTTCTGAATCACCGGAGTACCCTCTTTAAATAAAGTATTAACTAAAAAAAACAATCGTCAGCGGAGATATGAAACCAATCTCCGCTAACAAAACAAAAAAATTATACGCGACGTCTTTTTCTTAAACGGCAACCGTTATGCGGAATCGGTGTTACATCGCGAATCGATGTAATTGTGAAACCGACAACCTGCAAAGCTCTAACGGCTGATTCACGACCCGAACCCGGACCTTTAACTTCAACTTCCAAAGTTGTCATACCATTTTCCTGCGCTTTCTTTCCTGCTTCTTCTGCTGCAACCTGTGCGGCATAAGGAGTTGATTTGCGCGAACCTTTAAAACCTTGTGCACCGGCTGTTGACCAAGCAACTGTGTTGCCTTGTGCATCGGTGATGGTTAC
This sequence comes from Alphaproteobacteria bacterium UBA1254, assembly GCA_002308495.1. Taxonomy (GTDB): domain Bacteria; phylum Pseudomonadota; class Alphaproteobacteria; order RF32; family CAG-239; genus UBA1254. The sequence goes on along the minus strand of DBVW01000010.1, from coordinate 31,297 downwards.
TCTGGTATTATTAAAGGTGGAATTCACATGAGCGACGCCTGATGTGATATTCTTTTTTTCTTTTTTCTTAACACGTTGTGTTGCTGCTTTTGCCATTATACCCTCACTTATTTCTTCTTGTTGGCAACAGTTTTACGTTTGCCTTTACGTGTACGAGCATTTTGCTTTGTGCTTTGTCCGCGAACAGGTAAACCTTTACGGTGTCTTAAACCTCTGTAGCATCCGAGATCCATCAATCTCTTGATGTTCACGCCGACCTCACGACGAAGCTCACCTTCAACCAAATAATCACGGTCGATTACTTCACGAAGTTTTAAAACTTCTTCATCAGTTAAGTCTTGTACGCGACGATCCATTGAAACGCCTGATTTTGTACAAATGTCTTGAGCAGTCTTTCTACCAATACCAAAAATATAGGTCAGAGCGACCTCTACCCTTTTGGCACTTGGGATATTTACGCCAGCTATACGAGCCAAATTAATTCTCCATTATCAATAAAATAAACATTCAAAAAGTTGATCACCACTTTTCAAAATTAAGCGGATTATATTCAAATATTTGTCAGAGTCAATAGGTTTTTTTAAACTTTTTATAACTTTTTTTATTTTTCTTCGTTTAAGCCTAAAATTTCAGCAATTTTATTTGCCGTATTTTCAATAGAGCCCGTTCCGTCAACACAATGCAAAAGCCCTAATTTTTCAAAATATGAAATTGTCGGATATGTTAATTGGCGATAATTAACCAAACGATTTTTGACCGTCTGTCTGTTATCATCCGCACGTTTGATAAATTCGGTGCCGCCGCACTTGTCGCACACGCCGTAAACCTTCGGCTTAATGTTTTTATCATGGTAGCCCTCACCGCATTTCGCACACGAATAACGCCCCAAAATACGATCCATAATAATTTCATCCGGAACTTGGATTTCAATAACACAGTCTAATTGCAATTTTTTTTGCTTCAATATTGTCTCTAAGCTCTCCGCTTGAGGAAGCGTGCGCGGAAAACCGTCCAAAATAAAGCCGTTGCGGCAATCGGGCTCATCAATACGCCTCGATACCATATCGACAATCATTTCATCCGTTGCAAATTCGCCCCTTTCCAAAGAATCTTTCAAAGACCGCCCGAAAGGTGTATCTTTTGCCGCTTCGGCACGAAGCATCTCTCCCGTCGACAGATGGCAGATATTTGCTCGTGCGCTCAAAATGCGCGCCTGCGTGCCTTTTCCACACCCTGGCGCCCCCGTTAAAACTATTCTTAAGGGTTTTTGTTCCATTCTAACGACGTTTCTTTTGATTAACAATTGCGGCTTTCTTTATCAGCCCCTCATATTGATAAGCGATCAAGTGTGATTGAACCTGTGTCATGAAGTCCATCGTTACTTGAACAACGATAAGCAGCGTCGTTCCGCCCAAAACAAACGGAACAGAAAGCTTTGCAATTAAGATTTCAGGCAAGATACAAAGCGCTGTCAAATAAGCCGCACCCAAAACCGTTAAACGCGTAATTACATAGTCGAGATACTCGGCCGTGCTGTTGCCCGGACGGATACCGGCAATAAAGCCGCCATGCTTTTTCAAATTTTCAGCCGTTTCTTCCGGATTGAACACAACCGCCGTATAGAAAAATGCAAAGAAAACAATCAAAAACGCATAAAGTGCCAAATAAAGCGGCTGTCCGTGTCCGAGCCATTGGTTCACCGTTTGAACCCAAGAAGGACCGTTTTGAGCCGAGAAATTCGCAATCGTAATCGGCAAGAGCAAGAGTGAGCTTGCAAAAATCGGCGGAATAACACCTGTCGGGTTAATTTTTAACGGCAAGTGAGAGCTTTCGGCCGCCGTCATACGCATACCGACCTGACGCTTCGGATATTGAATGATGATTTTACGTTGTGCACGTTCAACAAAGACAATGATATAAACCAACGCAAGAGCCATCAAAAGCAAGAACACGATAACCGTCATCGACATTGAGCCGACACGACCCAATTCAAACGTGCGCGCCAAAGCCGCCGGAATGTTGGCAATAATACCGACCGTAATAATCAGCGACGAACCATTACCTACACCGCGAGATGTAATTTGATCACCGAGCCATACAACAAACATTGTGCCGCCGACGAGCGAAACCATTGTCGTAAAGCGGAAAACAAAACTCGGAATAACAACGGCAGAAGCACCGACACCGTTTGTAATGCTTTCCAAACCGACAGCGATACCGTAACCTTGAATGATTGTGATGAAGACCGTCAAAACTTTGGTATAGTGCGTTACTTTGCGATGCCCGGCCTCACCTTCCTTTTTCAAAGCAATCAATGACGGAATAACCGATTGACCGAGTTGAATAATGATTGATGCCGAAATGTAAGGGAAAATGTTTAAGGCAAAAATCGTCATACGCGACAAAGCACCACCCGAAAACATGTTAAACATACCTAAGATTCCGCCCGAATGCTGAGAGAAAACTTCAGATAAAACGCCTGCGTCAATACCCGGCAACGGAATAAATGTTCCGAGACGGAACACGATTAACGCTAAAATTGTGAACCATAATCTCTTTTTAAGGTCTTCTGCTTTGCTAAAAGCCGACATATCTAAATTTGCGGCCATTCTTTCTGCCATTGATACCATTTTTATATCCTTATTTATTTAATTTCAAACCAAAACACCGGATTTAAAATAAAATCCGTTTTGTGTTATTTAATACTATTTCAAGAAAAAATCTGCAACAAAATTTTCTTTATCCTCAACAACTTTTATTAATCATGTTGACTCTTGTTCTTATTGTGATAAATTGTGCACCAATTAAACTTTATCATTATGCCTCAGATTATTCCTTATGTAGACAAAGCCACCGGAAGAGAAATACAAGTGGTTTGTTTCGACAGACAAGAACTCGAAAACTTGCGCCAAATAGGCAAGCAGATTCGTGCAGAAAGAGAACGACAACGAAAGAAAAAACTCTACAGGTCTTTGACCTTTTTCTTCTCGGGGGTTGTGCTTTTAGGCATTATTATTTGGCTTATTTTTCATCTTTAGCGGGGCGGCTTTCAAAACCACCCTGCTTTTTTATGACTTTTTGCATTAATGTTGAAAAAGCGTATTTATCTAACTCTTGAGGCAAAACAAAAAAGCCATCCGAAAAAACAGAATCGGATTTAAGTTCGCAAATTTTCAAATTCATATTAATATGAGTGAAAATATGACAAACGGATTGATTTGTTTCTTTGGCATTTTTAAACAACCTTTCTTCGCTCCACGGAAATTCATAGAGCCCCGAGAGAAGTCCTTTTTCCGTTCGTTTTCTGATCAAAACTTTTCCTTCTTTATTTTTAATAATGTAAACATAGCCGTTAAAAACTTTTTTTGTTGTCTTTTTGCGCACCGGAATTTTCTCTAAATCAGGCAAATCTTTTGAGGTGCAAAACTTTCGGACAGGGCATTTATCGCACAGCGGCTTTTTCGGCGTGCACACCGTTGCGCCCAAATCCATAATCGCCGACGCGTAATCTGCCGCATTTTGTTTATCCGTTAAACTTTCGGCTTTTTTTCTGATTTGCGCCATTATTTCATCTTGAGGCGATGTTAAATGATAAAGTCGGCAGATAATACGGATAACATTACCGTCGACAACCGTTTCAGGCGCATTAAAGGCCAACGCCAAAAAGCTTGAAATTGTGTAAGGGCCGAGCCCTTTGAGTTTTAAAACATCTTCTTTTTGATGAGGAAAAACGCCTTTAAAGTCTTTGACAATCATTTCTGCGCTTTGTTTTAAGCTTCGAGCACGCGTATAATAGCCCAAACCCTGCCAATAAAGGTTGACGTCTTCTTGTGAGGCAGACGCCAAAGATTCTACTGTCGGAAAACGGTTTATAAATCTATCAAAATAAGATAAAACCGTTTTAACCGTTGTTTGCTGCAACATCAGCTCGGAGACAAGCACAACGTAAGGATCGGGATGTGCCCCGCCCTTAAAGCGCCAAGGCAAATCACGCCCGTTTTTTTGATACCACGTTAAAAGCTGCTTTGAAAACTCATTTGACATACGTGTTTTATAAAACCATTATCACCTGTTGTCAATTGTCAAAACGATATAAACAAAGGCGGTGAGATAAAATTCACCGCCTTTAAAGGAGTTAAGAAATGAAAAACTCTTATTTTGCCAAGATGCTCAGCAATTTTTTATTGGCATCTTCAAGCGAAATATTGCCGCAAACAGCAACTTCGGATGCCAAACGCTCAAATGCCTGTTCATAAATTTGGCGCTCGCTGTAAGACTGTTCGGCCAAATTTTCCTGACGATACAAATCACGAACAACTTCCGCCACAGCCACAGGATTGCCCGAATTGATTTTATTTTCATATTCCTGAGCACGACGAGACCACATAACCTTTTTGACTTTGGCTTTGCCTTTTAATGTTTCAAGAGCCTCGTTGATTGTCGATGTCTCGGAAATTTTACGCAAACCGACATGATCCACTTTTGCAAGCGGAATACGGAGTGTCATTTTATCTTTATCAAAATTAACAACCAAGAGCTCAAGCTCAGAGCCCGCTATTGTCTGTTTTGAAATGTCCGAAATTTTGCCGACGCCATGTGTCGGATAAACAACATATTCGCCGGAATTAAATTTCACAGTCGGTAATTTTTTTACGCTCATTTGTTTCACCTATTTTTATTTTTTTTATCAACTCAAGAATCGATATACCACATTTTTTGGCAAAAATCCAGTCTAAAATTTAAAAAAAATTAAATTTTCGGGAAAAGCCCTGTCTGCCGTAGGGCTTCACCGACCACCATGACCGCCGAAACGGCCATATTAATCGAGCGAGCATTCGGGGACATCGGAATGAGCAACCTTGCATCTGCCGTTTGATGAACAATTTCGGGCACTCCGGCACTTTCCCTGCCCATTAAAATAATGTCATTTTTTTGAAATTCGAAGGTTGTATAGGGTATTGACGCATGCGTCGTTAACAAAACGATTCGTCCGTAGTCTTGAGGGTGTTCGGCGCGAAAAGCCAAAAAATCATCCCACGAACGGTGGCGCCGATAAGATACCAACTCCAGATAATCCATTCCCGCACGCTTTAAACCTTTGTCATTAAACAAAAAACCGCACGGCTCAATGATATCAAGCGGCAAATCAAGGCACGCTCCCAAGCGAAGAAGCGTGCCTGTGTTTTGTGCAATATCAGGCTGAAACAAAGCCAAACGCATTTTAATTTTGCTCTTTTCTTGCCTGTTTGGCGGCATAAACCGCACTAAAATCAACCGGTGTTAACATCATCGGCGGTAAACCGCCTTCCATTAAGCATTGTGTGATGATGTTGCGGGCAAACGGGAATGTTAATCTCGGAATTTCAATGTTTAAGATAGGATCCAAATGCTCGGCGGGAACTTTAATTGTAACGACCGCCGAATATGTTAACTCCAAGATAAACAATTTTTTATCTTCAATATCGCCGTTTAAAGCTAAATTTAAGTCAACATTATAGACATCTTCGCCCAGCTCACGCGTTGCAACCGAAACATCAACCTGGATTTGAGGCTGTTTCGTGAGCTCTTTAAAAATTTCCGGAGCGTGAGGAATTTCCAAAGACAAATCTTTGATATATTGACTGTTAATCATCAATGTTGTTTGATTTTGCTGTTCTGCCATTTTGTTTCCTTTCTTAAATTTCTTTTTTTTGACTCATAACTTAAATATTTTGTTGCGTCAAATAAAATATAACAGTTGATAATAATTCTTAAATGCTTTATATAGTATAAGAGTTTTTAAGAAAAAAATGCAGAGGATGACATGTCGGCTTATATTGATTTGGTTTTTTTAGGAATTGTTGTGGCTTTAATTTTGTTTCGTTTGAACAATATTTTGGGCACCCGTCCGGAGCAGCCTCAAATTAAAATCGTTTCTAAAAAAGATTTTGAAAAAATTTACGATTTCATTCAACAAAAAACTCAGGAAGATGCTAAATTTTCGGATATTAAATTAAACGACTCTTCTGCAGATGAGGTTTTGAAAAATATTGAGGGTTTTCAAAAGCAGGATTTTCTAAAACGCGTTTCAAAAGTTTTTGAAATGGTCTTAGAAGCTTTTGCGAATCGTGATAAAGAAACCTTAAAAATGCTGACCGATAAAAAATTGTTTGAAAAATTTTCAGCCATTATTGATGAGCGCGAAGCTCAAAATATTACCTCCGAATCGGATTTAATCAAAATTGATGAAATGCAGATTTCAGATGCTAAGATTTCTCCGAAGGGAATCGCAAAAATTGCCGTTCAGTTTGTTTCGGAACAAATCAATGTTTTGAAAGATGCCGACGGAACGCTTATTGAAGGCGATGAAAATTTTGTTCAAAAAATTACGGATACGTGGACTTTTGAAAAAAACATTCACAGTTCATCTCCGGTTTGGTTGCTGACTTCAACAAAGAAAAAATAATGAAAAATTTCGGACTTTTACTTCTTTTATTTTTAATTTCATGCGCTCCCGCACAAAAGAGCGAAAAGTTCGGCGGACTTGTTTTAGAGAAAAAGAGTTTTGCCGATTTGGAGGGTTTTGAAAACGATGATTTTTCTCAAATATCCGGTACTTTTTCTTTGAGCTGCGAAGCTGTCGAAAAGAAAAGCGCCGTTTTACAAAATGCGCAAATCAAAATTGAGCCGAAAGCTTATTTTAATGCTTGTAAAAAATTTCAAAAACTTGATAAAAAAGATAATGCTCAGATAAAAGATTTTTTTGAAACAAACTTCACGCCTTATCTTGTTACATATAACGGCTCTTCTTCGGGCAAGTTTACGTCTTATTACGAAGCGGAACTTAGGGCTTCTAAGACCAAACACGGTAAATATAAATATCCGATTTACGGCAAACCGAATGATTTGGTTGAAATCAATCTGAAAGATTTTGATCAGGAATTGCCGAACAAACGTATTTTGGGACGTGTTCAAGACAGCAGGCTCGTGCCTTATTTTACGCGCGAGCAAATTGAAAAATCAGGTATTGATGCGCCGGTTATTTTATGGGGCGACGATAAGGTTGATATCTTTTTGATGCAGATTCAGGGATCGGCCGTTGCGCTTTTGGATGACGGTTCAAATGTGCGTGTTTCGTATGCCGACAACAACGGACACAGATTTGTCGGTATCGGCGGGTTGCTTTTAAAAAAGGGTCTTTTGAAAAAAGGCGAGGCCTCGATGGATAAGATAAGAGACTGGCTCAAAGACAATCCGCAAATTGCTGATGTAAATATGAACGAAAATCCGCGCTTTATTTTCCACAAGATTTCTGATGCCAAAGGTCCGATCGGTGCGCTCGGTGTGCCGCTGAGTTCGGGCAGAAGTTTGGCCGTTGATCCGGCTTTTGTGCCTCTCGGCAGTTTGCTTTGGCTCGACACCGTTGAACCGAACGGCGAGCCTTTGCAAAAAATGGTTGCGGCACAAGATATCGGTGCGGCCATTAAAGGCGCCGTCAGGGGAGATTATTTTTGGGGACACGGCGAAGAAGCTCTTCTTCAGGCAGGAAAAATGAATTCCGAAGGGCGCTTTTATATTTTGATTCCGAACAGATAAAATGACCGATAAAGAAGATGAACTTTTTTTTGAAGAAGCCATGTCTGATGTTAAAAAAATCAGGCAAACGAATCGTGTCGTTTCGCCCTCACGAACAAAGATTAAAAAACATTCAAACGCGGCGCAAAACACGCCTCTTTTAAAAACTTTTCATCATGATGTTGAACTCGGATCGACAGCTGATATTGACAAGCAAACAATGCGCCGTTTTAAAAGGGAAGAATTCGGTGTTGAGGCCGAGCTTGATTTGCACGGGTTTACCGTTGATGCGGCTTTTGATGCCGTTCAACGCTTTATTATATCTTCTTTTAATCAGGGGAAACGTGCGGTTTTGATTGTTACCGGCAAAGGCCTTCCTCACCCCGAGCAAGATATTTTTGATGCCAAAGGCGTTTTAAAGCAACATGTTCCGATGTGGCTTAAAAATGAGGCTTTGGCGCCGATGATTTTGACGTTTATTCACCCTTCGCCGAAGCTCGGCGGCAGCGGTGCGCTTTATATTTTGCTTCGACGGAAACGGAGCTGACACCGGTTACAGTTTTTTTATTTCATTTAGATTCTTAAAGAAATTTTTGATACCCTATCTTAAAGGAAGCGTCAAAATTTAAGGCTCCTATTTTTTTACACTTTATGCGGTAATTTGCCGTAGATAAATCCGCTGATGCAATTCGGCAGAATCGATAAAAGATAAACCGACAAGCGCATCGGAAACGGAAAGGCAATCAACCCGACATTTTTTTCAAGCCGTTTTGCGATGATTTCAGCCGCCTTATTTGCTTCCATAAAAAACGGCATCGGGCACGTGTTTTTATCGGTGATGCGCGAGCGAACGAATCCGGGGCAAATCGTTGAAACTTGTATGCCGTCTTTTTTCAGGCGTTCGCGCATAGCTTCGCCGTATGCTTTAACACACGCTTTGGAAGCGCTGTATGACGGACACGCCGGAAGCCCGTGATAACCCGCAATGGAAGCCGTCATCGCGATAATTTTTTTGCTGTTGTCTTTTCTTGTTTGAAATATTTCAATTGCAGGCGTTATTGTATTTAAAACACCGAAAATATTGGTGTTAAAGGTGTTATAAATATGCTCGCATGTTTCTGCGCCCGTTGAAACACCCGCATTTGCAAAAACAAGATTAAGCGGCGCTTTTTCATTTGAATCTTTAACCCAGTTTTCAACTTGAGTTTTGTCCGTTACATTCAAAACTTTTTCATAGACCGAGACACCGTATGCGCGGCATTTTTCAGCCACCGCTTTTAAGCGCTCTTCGTTTCGTCCGCATAAAAAAAGATTTTTTGCGCCGTTTGCGGCATAATAAAGCGCTAAGGCTTCGCCGATGCCCGATGAGGCACCCGTAATCAGAATATTTTCAATATTTGTCATGGTTTTTCCTAAGTAATTTTTAACATATTTTTTGTATTATATATCAAAATAATTTAAAAGGGAGAATTTTTTTGAACATATCAAGTATGACCGGTTTTGCGAGATCTGACGGCATTTTTGAAAAAGACTCGGCAAAATATTCTTTTTCATGGGAAGTAAAAAGCGTAAATGCCAAAGGGCTGGATATTAAAATCAAGCTTCCTTTGGGCTTTGAAGAAATCGAAAATGAGGTTAAAAACCTCGTTTCTCAAAATTTTTCACGCGGCACGTTTAATTTGTTTTTGAATGTGCAAAACGAAACAGAGACCGCTGATGTTCAAATCAATGAAACACTTTTGAATGTTTTAAAAGATGAGGCTTTAAAACTTTATTTTGAAAACGAAAATGTTTTTTCAAAACCTTCGCCCGTCGAGCTTTTGAAAATTTCGGGTGTTGTCAAAACCTCGGATTATGTTTTGGACGATGAAACAAAAATTTTGTTTCACCGCGCCATTTTTGAGAGTTTGGAAAATGTTATTCAAAAGCTTCAATCCGATCGGCAAAAAGAAGGCGAGAAAATCGGAGCGGCTCTTCTTAAAATTTTGGACAACATTGATCAAAATCGCGAAGAAGTCGAAAAAATCGTTCAAAATTCTCAAGAAACAATCCGCGCTAAAATTTTAGAACAAATCAATTCTTTTAAAAACGAAGTTAATGTTGCACCCGAACGTTTGGAACAAGAAGTTTTGTTTTATGTGATGCGCGCCGATGTTAAAGAAGAAATTGACAGGCTAAAAGCACATACGGCAACCGCGCGCGAGATTTTTAAAACCGGCGGCAATATCGGACGCAGGCTTGACTTTTTATGCCAAGAGCTTAACCGCGAAACAAACACTTTGTGTTCAAAATCGATGGATTTAACACAAACGCAAATCGGCATGGAGCTTAAAGCCCTTATTGAACAATTCAGAGAACAAGTGCAAAATATGGAGTAAATAAAAATGACCAGTGACGTTATCGAACATTTGAAAACAACCAGAAAAGGTGCGATGTTTATTATCGAAGCACCTTCCGGAACGGGTAAAACAACAATCATTAAAGAGCTGTTGGCACAAGACCCAAATCTTAAATTTTCCGTTTCGGTGACCACCCGCCCGAAACGCGAAGGCGAAGTTGAAGGCGTTGATTATTACTACATTTCAAATGACGAGTATGATATGTTAAAAGCTCAAGATGCTTTTTATGAATATGTTGATTCTCAATACGGTTCAAGATACGGCACATTGCGCTCTGAGGTTGACAGTTTTATCAATATCGGCCAAGACGTTATCTTTGATCTGGACTGGGTCGGTATGCGACAAATGAAAGAGAAAGCGCCCGACAAAGTCGTATCGATTTATTTGTTGCCGCCGTCGGTTGCCGAAGTTAAGCGACGTCTTATCAGCAGAGGGACGGACTCGAATGCCGTTATTGAAAAACGTATGGATTTAATTGTTGAAAAAATCAAACATTGGAATGAATTTGATTATGTGTTGGTTAATGCCAATCTGGAAGAAACGATTCAAAAAGTGCGCCGTATTATTTCTTGCGAGCGTATGAAACGCGTTCGCCAAGTCGGCTTAAAGAGTTTTGTTAAACAGCTGATTGATGAAGCGGGCGAGCAATAATGAAAAATATTTATAACAGCGTCGAAGAACTTGTCGGACATACGCCTCTCGTTCGGCTCAAAAGAATTGAAACAAAATTTAAGCTCAAAGCCCGGTTGTTCGGAAAGTGCGAGTTTTTTAATCCGGCTTTTTCAGTTAAGGACAGAGTGGCAAAGCATATGCTTGAAACGGTGCCTTTTACCAAAATTACAAAAGACACGGTTTTTGTTGAAGCGACTTCGGGCAACACCGGTATAGGACTTGCCGCCATTTGCGCCGCAAAAGGTTATAAGCTTGTGATTATCATGCCCGAAAATATGACAAGAGAACGTATTTTGCTGATTAAACATTTCGGCGCCGAGGTTATTTTAACACCGGCCGAGGACGGTATGAAGGGCGCTATTCAAAAAGCACAAATCTTAAAAGAAAAAAACAAAAACGTTATTATCTTAAATCAGTTTGAAAACAAGGCCAATCCCGAAGTTCACAGTTTAACGACCGCGACCGAAATTTTAGAAGATACGGCGGGCGAAATTGATGCTTTGGTTGCCGGGGTCGGTACTTCCGGCACAATCACGGGAACGGCAAGCGTTTTGAAAACATGCAATCCGGATTTAAATGTTTTTGCGGTTGAACCGGCATCAAACCCCGTGCTTTCGGGCGGTATTGCAGGAGCACATAAAATTCCGGGAATCGGGGCAAACTTTGTGCCGCCTTTTTATGACAGCAAGCTGGTTGATGAGGTCGTTAAAGTTGAAAACGAAGATGCCTTCAAAGGCGCACAGATTGCCGCCAAACTTCAAGGTCTTGCCATCGGTATTTCTGCCGGCGCCGCACTTAAGGCCGCCATCGAAATAGCCAAACGCGGCGAAATGAAAAACAAAAATATTGTGGTTATCTTTCCCGACGCTATTGAGAGATATCTCTCAATGAGCTATTTTAAATAGTTGTTATCTCTTTGAAAGAACTGCATGAAATTTAATTCAATCATCGGACGCTATTTATCAAAGCAAATTGTTTTTACCTTTTTAATGGTTTTGCTCACCATTATGGGTATTATCATGATGTTTGATTCGATTGAAGCTTTAAGACGTATTTCCGGACGTGAAGATACGGGAATGGATTATGTTTTCAAATATGCGTTAACGAAGTTGCCCGAAACGATTGATAAGGTTTTGCCGTTTGTGATGATGGTTGCCGCCATGATTACTTTTTGGCGTGTCAGTAAAAGCAACGAATATGTGATTATCAGATCATCGGGGGTTTCCGTTTGGGGATTTTTAAAACCTGTTTTGATCACGGTTTTTGCCGTCGGTGTTATTAATGTTGCCTTGATTAACCCGATTTCATCCAAAATGTATGAAATGCATGCCACCTTAAAATATCGTTTTGTTACACGAGATCCGACAGCAATGCTTTTTTCAAGCAAGGGTTTATGGATCAGGGAAGCGGAAGGAAATGATAAAATTCTGGTCGTTCAGGCAAAATCATTGCACCAAGAAAGTAATGATGTTTTATCGATGAAAGATATTTCGATTTTGGAAATGGATCAGAACAGCCAAATTTTACGGCGCATTGACGGACTTCTCGGCGAACTAAGCAAAAGAAATTTCAAGCTGCGCGGCGTGCACATTTTTCAAACAGGCAAGAAAACACAAACATTGCCTTCTTATGAATATAAAACGTCTATCACTTTACAGCGAATTAAAGAAAATTTTGTTGATCCGGATGCGATTTCTTTTTGGGAATTGCCTGATACCATTCGTTTTTATCAATCTTCAGGATTTAGGGCTTCAAGACACATTATGCGCTATCTTTCACTTTGGGCTTCGCCCTTTCTGCTTGTTGCCATGGTTTTGATTTCGGCAATCTTTTCTTTAACGCCGAGCGTTCGTCAGGGCGGCGTGATGTTTATGATTGTCGCCGGCATCACAACCGGTTTTATGGTTTATTTTTCATCACAACTTATTTATGCCTTCGGCATTAACGGATATATCCCCATTTGGCTCGCCGTTTGGTCGCCTGCGGCAATCGTTATGCTTCTCGGCGTTACTTTTATGCTTATCAAAGAAGAAAGATAAAAAAATTAAATCGGGCGAATTTGGTTGTGAAGCGGTAAGTCCGTTCGAACCGCTCTGTATTGTGCTCCGATTTTTTTGCAAAAATCTTGAATTTCGCGGCGCTTATTTGCAAAATAAGCCTCATAGGAAACAGCATATTTTTTATCGAAATTTCTGATATATTCCTGCTTACCGTTATATTGAGCCAAATATTCCCCTTCAGGCGGACAAACGGCTTCGAGACGGTCAAAAATATCTATGACATAAACTTCGTTTTCGCGTGTTAAAGACGAGATTTCTTTAAAAACAGCCTCGTCTTTCAAATCAAAACTGCCGACCAAAAACACAATTGCATTTCTTTGTGTTTTTTGTTCTAAATATTGCAACGATTTTTCTTGTGTTTCCCGTTCTTCAGACAATTTCAAATTGTTTTTGGCTTCCGTTTCGATTTTTTTCAACATCGATAAAAAATATTCCTGCGTGCGACGCGCTTCAAACATGTATGTCCGTTTGCCCGTATAAAGCGCCATTCCGAAACGATCTTTATACGAAAGCGCAAGCCACCCCAAAAGCGCCGCCGCCTTTGATGCCGTAACCGATTTAAGCGATCCTTTCGTGCCGAAATACATCTTTGATGACAGATCAAGCCAAACGTAAACTTCTCGGTCTTTTTCCTCAGCATACAGTTTTGTAAACGGCTGATTTTTTCGGGCAGTAACACGCCAATCAATATCACGCACATCATCACCGAACTGATATGCCCTCACCTCTTCAAATTCGATGCCTCTTCCTTTAAACGCCGAGTGCGAATCGCCCGATTGCTGTGTTGTTTTTTTAAAATTAAAATCTTTGAGATAAGGAACATCGTTTTTCATGCGCATCAAAGTTTTAAAACTCGGTGACAGCATTTCATCCGAGCCTTTGTCTTCTTTTTTTTGCAAGAACGATTTTAAACCTTCAAATGCCAAAGCTTTCTCCTTTACGGCAAAGGAACAACCTTTAAGAGCGATGAAATGACATCATCCGTCGTTAAGCCTTCGGCCAAAGCTTCAAAGCTTAAAATGATTCGATGACGCAAAACGTCATAAACAACGGCATGAATATCTTCAGGCGTAACAAAATCGCGCCCTTCAAGCCATGCGTTGATTTTTGCGCATTTGTCGAGCGCGATGGTTGCACGCGGACTTGCACCGTAGCGAACCGCACCTTTTAATTCTTCATTGTATTTTTCAGGATGGCGTGTTGCCATAATCAATTCAACAATATAATTTTCTACGGCTTCGGAAGTATGTATTTTCAAAACCTCTTGAGATGCATTTAAAATTTCTTGAACGCTCATCTTCTTATATTCTTTTTCAGCACCTTTTGAAGCGTTGTTTTCTTTGCAGTTCATCTCTTCTGCCCTGACCAAAGATAAAATTTTCTTTTCGGTTTTGGCATCAGGCTGGTCAATTTTAATGTAAAGCAAGAAACGGTCTAACTGCGCTTCAGGCAAGTTGTATGTGCCCTCATGCTCAATCGGGTTTTGCGTTGCCATGACCATAAACAAATCGGGCAATTTATAAACCTTTCCGCCGACGCTGACCTGTTTTTCGGCCATTGCTTCCAACAACGCCGATTGAACTTTTGCGGGCGCACGGTTGATTTCATCCGCCAAAACGAAATTGGCAAACACGGGGCCTTTCTTAAAATCAAACGAACCGGTCGATGAAAGGTAAATATCGCTGCCCGTGATATCTGACGGAAGCAAATCCGGCGTGAATTGAATTCGGTTAAAATCTGCGTTAATGGAGCAAGCCAAAGTTTTAATTGCTTTTGTTTTTGCCAAACCCGGTGCGCCCTCAAGAAGCGCATGACCTGATGCCAAAAGCGTAATCAGCATTTTTTTGATTAAGTCATCCTGCCCGACAATGATGCCTTCAAGATGAGATTTTAATTCTAAAACTTTTTCTCTTAATTCGGACATTGTTTTCCCCTGTTAACAACACAAATTTTAAAACAACTTTTTTTCTAAACTGTTTTATTATATAGGCAAATTTTTGAAAAATTACAAGAAGTAATCACATCAATGAGCAACATATTTGATTTAGACGAACCGGAAAAGGCGAAAAGCTACGATAACATCAGCGCCTTAAAGTCAAAGTTTGATTGGCTTGATGCATTAAATGCCGAACAGCGCCGGGCCGTTGAAACAACCGAAGGTCCGCTGCTCGTTCTTTCGGGGGCCGGAACGGGAAAAACTCGCGTTTTGACGACAAGACTTGCCTATATTTTATCACAAGGTTTGGCAAACCCGTGGAATTGTTTGGTGGTTACGTTCACAAACAAAGCCGCTAAAGAAATGAAGACACGCGTGCAGGAAATGATCGGCTCAATGGCAGATAGCGTTTGGCTCGGAACTTTTCACAGCATGTGTGTTAAAATTTTGAGAGTGCATGCCGAGCTTGCAGGTTTAAAGCCTAACTTTACGATTTTAGATGAAGATGATCAAAAGCGCCTTATCAAACAAATTTTGCAAGCCGAAGGGGTAGATGAAAAAAAATATCCGCCCGCCAATTTTGTTGAGAAATTTTCGCTTTGGAAAGACAAAGGTTTGAGTGCGCAAAAAGTTGCACGCGATTTTAAAGGTAACATCACAACGCAAATTTATCAAAAATATCAGGCGCGGCTTCTTGAGCTTAATGCCGTTGATTTCGGCGATATTATTTTAACGACTTTGGATATTCTGCAAAATCCGGCAAACGAAGAAGTTTTGAAAAAATATCAGGATAAATTCAAATTTATTATGGTCGATGAATATCAAGATACAAACGTCAGCCAATATCTTCTTTTGAGGCTTTTAAGCCAAGAGCACAAAAATATCTGTTGTGTCGGTGATGATGACCAATCCATTTATTCATGGCGCGGTGCCGAAATTGAAAATATTCTCAAATTTGAAAAAGATTTTACAAATGCGAAAATTATCCGTTTGGAGCAAAACTATCGCTCGACGCGCAATATTTTAACCGCTGCCTCAAATTTGATTGCACACAATGACGGCAGATTGGGCAAAACTTTAAGAGTTGCACAAAACTCACCTGCTCAAATGTGTGATAACGAAAAAATTAAAGTCATCAGCCTTTACAGCGGCGAAGAAGAAGCCGCGTATATTTCGCGGGAAATCGAAAATTTACATCGCAACAATTTTCGATATGCCGATATGGCGGTTTTGGTGCGCACGGCTTCGCAGATGCGCGAATTAGAAGAAAGCTTTATCAAAGAGGCCATTCCTTATCAGGTTGTCGGCGGACCGAAGTTTTACGAGCGCATGGAAATCAGAGATATGATTGCTTATTTGCGCGTTATTGCGCAGCCTGACGATGATTTGGCTTTGGAACGAATCATCAACAAACCGGCTCGTAAAATCGGTGATAAGAGTGTGCAAAAATTCAGGGATTATGCGTATCAACGCAAGATGAGTCTGTTTCATGCCGTTAAAGAAATGTGCGAACAAAAGCTTATTTCGGGGCAGCTTTTGAATGCCGCTTCAGAGCTTATCGATCATTTTGAAAGCTGGCAAAATGCGCTTAAAGATATTCGCCCTGATGAAATTGCCGAGCGCGTGATGGACGAATCGGGTTATCTTGACATGCTCAAAGCGGAAAATTCCGTTGAAGCCGAAGGGCGAATCGAAAACATTCAAGAACTTGTCAACGTGATGAGCGATGAGGCAAACTATCCGACTTTGGATGCTTTTTTGGAACACGTCAGTTTGGTGATGGATACGGATTCGATGGTTTCTTCAAACAATGTGATGCTTATGACGCTGCATGCCGCCAAGGGTTTGGAATTTGAAGTTGTGTTTTTGCCGGGGTGGGAAGAAGGTTTGTTTCCGCATGAACGCGCTTTAAACGAGGGCGGAAGCAGCGCTTTGGAAGAAGAAAGACGGCTTGCTTATGTTGCCTTGACGCGCGCCAAACAAAAGCTTTATATTTTAACGACTTTCGCGCGCAAAATTTTCGGGCAATGGCAAAACAATCAGCCGTCGCGCTTTTTAAACGAACTGCCTTCCGAGTGTTTGATGATTGTCAACAATTCATATCAGCCTTATAACAGAGGTTATCCGGCGCGCAAAATGTATGAGGTAAAACCGAAAACTTCTTATCAAACAGATTATACTTATGAGCCTGACGAGAGCTATAATTCACCTAAAAAAGCAAATTATAAGGGAATGCGGGTTTATCACCCGAGTTTCGGGAAAGGCACTTTGATGAGTGTTGAAGATGATGACAAATGTGTGGTTTATTTTGACACTGCGGGGCGCAAAAAAATCTATGCCTCGTATTTGAGAAAAGCATAAAACAAAGGGGCTTAACAGCCCCTTTTTTATTTATAACGAATACTAAACTTTTTAAAGAATACACTAACATCTTATTTTAGAAATTGACTGACAGGAAATTCTGCGAATCGTCAAAATTTAAGGTTCCTTTTTTTTTGACGCTTTTGGTCGATAAAACCTTGTGAAAACATACAAAAATCATTGATTGATGCGAACTTAAAGCTTAAAATGTGTCTGATTAATGAAAGTAGAGGTCAAAACATGAGCGATCAAAATAAAAAAATTCCTCAATTTTTAGAGAGCGCATCGGCCCCGATTTATGAGCCGGAATCGAGCAACTCGCCGATGCCTTTGCGAAAGACTCTTTTCTTCTTTTGCGTGTTGTGGCTTGCCGCCGTTTTTGTTTATCTGCAATTTTTCTACGGCTGGAGCGGGCTTTCGACATTAATTCCGTCTGACTTTGTGATGTTTTTGGGCGCGTTTTTTGTTTTTCCGCTCATCATTATTTTGTTGCTCGTTTTTGTTTCAAAAATTTATTCCACGCTTAAACAAAACGAAATGGTTGAAAAAACACTTAACCGCTTTTTGAAAACAAATGATGAAAATCTGCTTTCAAAAATTATCAATAAGGCTTTGCAAAATCAGATTGAAGAATTAAACAGCACTTTGCAGTTTTTATCCGCACAAACAGATACGCTCAAGACCGAACTTAAAACAAAGGCTCAAGATTTTAAAGAAATTTCCGAAAGCTTGGACAACGTTGCCAAGCAAAATTTGGCGCGTTTGGATGAAAACAAAAATGAATATATTGACCTTTGCCGCGAGCTTTCGACAAAGGCTCAGGAAACCGCCGGAGAGCTTAAAACGCATACCGATGCTTTAAAAGAAAGTGCCGACGGTATTTATCAGCAGCTTAACCCTTTGATTGATGAAACGATGGTTACGGCCGACCACTTAAAAAGTATGGTTGCCGAAACGCAAGGTAATATGGCTCAGACAAAAACGGATTTGGCCGAGTTTGCCGAGATGGGCAAAAACAGTATGCTCGGACTTGCGCAGAATTTAACGGATGAGACTTCAAAATTTGAACAGGCGATGCTCAAAACAGCCGACAATTGCGAAGAAATTTATAAACGAATCGATTTGGGAATTTCGCATATTGAGAACAGCCTTAAAACCCACAAAGAAGTTGCCGCCGAACAATCTGCCCTTTTAGATAAAAACTCGACATTTTTAGATAACAAACTCGGTGAATACGGCAAGCTCATCAGTATGGAAGTTGCCGCGATGGTTGAGCGTGCGGGCTTGCTTGACACCAATGTTCAAAAACAAATTGCCACTTTGAAAGAAGCCGGTGTTCGAATCGGCACCATTTTAGAGGGGGCGAACAACAGCTTGTCTCTTAATTCGGACAAGGCCGTTCAAAATATTGAAAACGTTTTGAAAGGGCTTTCAAAAGAAGTCGGCAAAATTTCGGAATTTATTGCACAAACAGAAAACAAAAATTTACAGATTCAGAATACCGCCGAAAAAATGTCGCAGCGAATCGGCTCGCTTTCTGCCGATTTGTCAATCAAAGTCGAAGATTTGCGCTTGCGTGCCGTTGAAGCCATTGACAAGTTTAACGAAGTCGGAAGCGTTTTAGAAAAAAATACGCTGCAACTTTCGGAAAATGCCAACACGATTATTTCCAAAGGCAAACAAGGAGCTGAGTTTATTGTTGCACAAAAGCAAAGTCTTTCGAAAACCGCCGAAAACTTTGAAGCTATGAGAGCCCAAATTAAGGCTTTGGAAGAAGGTTTAAGCAAAACGCAGCAAAAATCAGTCGATGTTTTCAGAGATTTTCAAAAACAGATGGACGGTTATCAAAAAATGCTTGATGCACGTTTCAAAGAACTTGAAAACCAAAAATTAAAATCCGAACGGCATTTGAAAGATGTTCAATCTCAATATCAGGAGCTCGGGCTTTCCGGTTTTATGGATAAGATGAGCCAAATGGTTGAAAATTTGGAAACACTTTCTATCGATTTGAATAAATTTTTTGATAAAGATGCAGAAGATGATTTATGGAAAAAGTTTTATAACGGCGATCATGGCGCCTTTGCGCATCATGTCGTTAAAAAGCTCGGCAAGAAAGGGATTTTGAAAATCAGAGAACTATATGAAAAAGATGCTGATTTTCATGCCATAGCAGATAAGTATTCAAACGATTTTCAAACGCTTTGGAATGCCGCCGAAAAATCTGACAAACCCGAAACGATGCTCGCGATTATTTTCTCATCCGAAATCGGAAAAATTTATAGTATTATCGCGCGTGCTTTGGATAAAATCAGCTGATGAATATGGTTTTAAAAAACAAAATTTTTTTAGCACCGATGGCCGGCATTACCGATGCGCCGATGAGACGAATCGTTTATGAAGAAGCCGGTGCTGACATCGGTTTTGTTTCGGAGATGGTTGCGGTCAATGCCATTTCATATAAAAACGCTAAAACTTACAGAATAGCAGATGTTCGAGATGAGCCCTATCCTGTTATTGTTCAGCTCATGGGATCGGACCCCGTTCTTTTTGAGAATGCAGCCAAGCTTGTTGTTGATTTGGGGGCTTGCGGCATTGACATCAACATGGGGTGTCCCGTGCGCAAAATTATTTCTGCCGGCGCAGGTTCTGTTTTGATGACTGATGAAAAAAAAGCATCTCAAATTATTGAAGCAACCGTTCGTGCCACCGCGCTTCCCGTCAGCGTAAAATTCAGAAAAGGTTTTGATAACGAAAATGTCAATGCCGTTTCTTTTGCAAAAATGTGCGAAAACAGCGGTGCCTCTTTTATCACCGTTCACGGACGAACAAAAACACAGGGCTATTCCGGCACGGCTGACTGGGATATTATTCAAGCGGTTAAAGAAAGTGTTAAAATCCCCGTTGTCGGAAACGGTGATGTTGCAACACCTCAAGATGCACAAAAAATGTTCAATCAGACAGGCGTTGATGCCGTTATGGTCGGACGGGCGGCACTCGGTAACCCGTGGGTTTTAAAAGATATGTCTCTTTTCTTAAAACACGAACCTTCTGCGCCCGTTTCAATTAAAAAAATTTATCAAACGCTTTTAAGGCATGTTCAATACTTAAAAGATTATTACGGCGCAAAAATTGCTTTGGGGTTGTCGCGTAAATATGTTTGTTGGTATTGCAAAAAACTTTTTGATGCTAAAAAATTCAGAGAAAAATATATGAAAATAACTGATTTTGATTTTGCATTAAAAGAAATCGAATCTTATTTTCAAACACAAATTTCAGGAGAAATAAAATGAAGATTATCGTAGGCGGTGCGGGAAGTGTCGGACGCAGTATTATTTCATATTTAAGCAGAGCGGACAATGATATTGTTGTGGTTGATATCAATCAGGAACGTTTGGATGAAATTTCAAAAGAATTTGATTTGCAGCCTGTATTGGGCTCTATTTCAAGGCCCGACATTCAGGAAAAAATCGGGGCAAACAATGCTGATATTTTAATTGCGGCAACGGATAATGATGAGGTTAATTTGGTTGCTTGTCAGGTTGCTTACACGCTTTTTAATGTTAAAAAGAAAATTGCACGCGTTGATTCCGAATATTTCTTAAGCCCTCTTTGGAATATGCTTTATAATGAAAAAAGTTTGCCTGTCGATTTGGTTATTTCTCCCGATCAGGAAATTGCACGAAATATTCTGCATCTTTTGGAAATTCCGGGAGCAAAAGAAGTTTATTCTTTCGGCGATGATAATATCCGTCTTGTATGTCTCAAGTGTTTTCAGGAATGTTCTCTTTACCAATTTAAAATTTCGGAATTGTATGAAAATTTTCCTCAGTTGCATTTTGCCGTTGTTCAAATTTTGCGGGGCGGCGTTAACTTTTTTCCGAAACCCGATGAAAGTATTAAACAGGGCGACGAAGTATATATTTTAGCTGTTAAAGATGATATCAGCGAAATTTTGCACGCTTTTAATTTAAATCAAAGAAACAGTGAAAATATTGTTATTTTCGGCGGTAATGCCATTTCTTATGATATTGCCCGGCACTTGGAAGAAAACGATGCGATTAACAGCGTTAAGATTATCACAAATAACATTAATGCCGCACGCCAAATGTCCGAGCATTTAAATAAATCTGCTGTTATATATGGCGAAATGATGAGTGATGTTATTTTAAATGATGCCAATCTTTCAAAAACAGATACGACAATTTCCGTTACCAGTTTGGATAAAGACAATTTGCTTTTGTCGCTTTTGGCTCAATACAACGGTGTTTCTTCGACGATGGCTTTGGTCAATTCGCGCATGTATGATAATTTGACAAGTCATATCAGCGACAACATTTTAATTGACCGCTCGACCGTTACCATTTCAAAAATTTTGCAAGATATCCGTGAGGTTAACATTTTGAATGCTTATTCTTTGGGACGCGGATTTGCTGAAGTTTGGGAATTGAAACTCAAAAAAGATACGATGCTTGAAGGTAAAGCCTTGAAAGACATTACCTTGCCTGAAAAATGCAGAGTAATCGGCATTGAGCGCGATAAAAAATTGCTGTTTCCGACTGTCGAAACATTGCTTGAACTTGATGATGTGTTGATTATTCTCGTTGCCCCGAACAGCATCAAAAAGGTGGAAACGGCTTTTGACCTTTAGTTTGTTTTGGGGTAAAAATAATCGTAAACTTTTGCAAACACGATATTGCAATAGATGAGATAAATTGAATAAAACGCCACCGAAAACCACCCATGACAACCTAAAAGCGTGTCTATTTCAAAAGCTACGATGCACGGTAAGTTAAGCAAAAACATAAGTGTCATAAAATGAAAATTATTTCCTGTTGTTTTTTTTATGACTTTACGCACTGAGCCCGAAAACCCTTGAAGAGCTGAAATCCACGCTAAATACGGTCGGCAAAAAGCAAAAGGCGAAATCAACAAAAAGAGAAGAGAAAACACACTCACATTTAAAAGGCTCGTCGACGGTGTTTGGAGCGCTGTCATATACTTTTCAAAGAAAAGCAGATATTTGTTGTTAAAGCCCATCAAAAGCGGCAAAAACGGCAAAATCAACAGGAAGAAAAGCAATCCGAATGTGATAAAAATCATTTTTGAAGACGGAATGGCGCTTGCACACACTTTTGAAAAACAAAAGTATGGTTTTTTTTGATAATACATTCTGAAAAAAATACACCAAAAAACGTAATATATAAGCGACCAAATCAGGCTTATCGGACTTGAAAAACCATTTGGCAACAAATTAAACACGGCACATAATATAAAATGTGTGAGCCAAATTCTGTGCAGACTTTTTTCATGCCCGGACATATAATCATAGGCTTGTTTTAAAATCTCTATCACGTGCAAGGTTTTGACTTCTTCAGTCATTATATCTCTCTGGTCTCGGAAGGTTCGTCTTCTTCAAAGTTATCATCTTGTTCATTCGGATCATAACTGATACCGAGTTTTGAAAGCATATCATCATTAATGTCTTCACGCTGTGCAACAACCCAATCCGGAACATTCGGCGCCGGTTTTAAGGCTGCCAACTTTCTCATTTTCGGATCAAGATACCATCTCGGCGAATCTGCCATGATCGGACGATCGATGTAGCTTTGCATTAATACAACCTGTTTTAACATCGGCAAGCTCAGCAATTCTGTTGTTGAAATAACAGAAATACCTTGCAATTGGTAGCTGACGTTTTTAGCAAACGGATTATAGTTTTTGCCCATTTGACCTTCGTTTCGCGAGAATGATGTGGTTTGAACGGTTTTGTTACCGATCATTTTTGAAAAGCGCTGTGCGGTAACTTCGTTGTTTTGAGACAAAATCACTTTGCAGGCTGTTGTAGAAATCACCGTTTCCAAATCATCTTTGCCGTATTTACCCGAAATTTGACCTAAGTCTTGTCCAATCAAAAGATACGAAACTTTTTGACCACGACCGACAGCCGGTCCGTCAATTACGGCTTTCAACTTCGGCATCTGCGGAAACTCGTCAAGCACAAAGAGACAACCGAAAGGCCCCATTTTTCCGTCTGTTTTGTTGACTTCATTCGGTTTGTTCGAAATCAGATATGAGCTCATCAGCTCAATAAAGACAGAGCTAATCACACCCAAAGCTCTCGCATCTGTTTGGTTAATCGAAAGATAAACCGAAATCGGTTTGAAAACACCGGTTACGGGATCTTTCATACCACGCAAATCTTTAAAGTGCAGGTCAGAAAAACTTGTTCGCGCCACAACTGCGGAGTTTTTGAAAATATTAATCCCCGCGAACGCCGTCGAGATCACAGAACCGCGCTCTTTATCAGGCATTGCGGAAAGTGAGCTGAGTTCGGTGTAACAACGCTGCGCATAGCCATATTTTCGGGCTTCTTCGACAGCTTCATCCAATAAATCATGCATCGGGTCAGCCATCGCTGCCATTTGATCACCTTCTGCCAAACGACGTTTGATGTCTTGCGCCTGCTTGATTTGAGCTTCGGTCAGCCATTCCAAAATCATTGCAATGCAAGACTCGCGCCCTATCCATTTTTCAGGCAACAAATTCCATGTGCCGATAGGCACATAATTATCAATTGTTATGGCATTATTTTTTAAATTCGCGATTGCCTGAGGCACCATCGGATCACGCATATCTTGATAATAGCTTTCCAAAACACGTTTGTCTTCCTCGTCAAGCTTGCCTTCATAAATGCGTCCGATAAAATAGTCATTCGCGCGTGCGCGTTCACATTTTGAAGTAATGAAGTGAATAAAGCCGTTTAATGCGGCTCGACCTGTTTGAGACCAGTGCGGATCTGCGCCACCTTTCGGGTCTTCAACCAAAATGTTGCAAATCGAATCAACATACATATCACGATCCGGTCCCATCTCAGGTAAAGCATTCGGTGATAACGGGTTCCATGACGGATAATAGATACCTTCCGAAGGTTTGTCTTCAGCACCCCAGTTGATGATAAACACAGGTCCGACTTTCGCTCTTGCACCTGATGTTTTATAACAAAGCTCCGGTTTCGGGTCATTAATGATAAGGCTCAATGTCGGTGCATGAAAAATAGTGGGCATCACTACACCAACTGTTTTACCGGTTCCCGGAGGCGCACAGCAAAGTGTTGACAACGTTTCTTTTAAGAGCAACATGCGCCCTTTGAATTTACCGACAACCTGGCAAAAACCGTCAAAACCTAAAAGTTCCATTTTTTCAATATCTCGGAGTGTGGCAATACGCGCCGAACCGTGAACATTTGATTGAAAACGGTAAGGACAGGAAACCCCGCCGATGATTAAACCGAGCGGTAAGGAAACAATCGGTAGAAGCGGCACCCAACGGCTTATGGAAAATTCATGTGAGGCTGATAATTTCCTTCCCCATTTGGCATATTGTTGAAATAAAAAAGTAGGTTGGTCAAAAACACGGTTCAAAAACAGCTTAACCGTTTGTATATTTTCTTTGGAAATTCCTTTTTCCAAAAGATAAGAAAATGGTAGTGAAAAAATTGTGAACAGAGCCGTAACCACCAACGTCAGAATCATTGTCATGAACATCCATCTGACAGCCTTGTCATATTCTTCCCACTCAACTCCTCTTTGTTTCATACGTTTTTCCCTATACTAATTTTTTTATTAATTTTTTAAATTCTGCCATTTCTGTTCTTGAAAGTTTTTCTTCTGCCGGCTCTATTTCACGCGAAAACGGCATTAAATCTGAGGGCGAACCTTTTGCAAAACGCGTTACGGACACACCCATATCTGACCAAATTTCTAACATATCTTCGGCATTTATAATGTTTCCCGAAACAATAATAACATACGGTTTAACTTCCAAATCAAGATCAGAATCTTCCAACAAAGCCTCAAATTTTTGGCGCGCTAAATCTGCTTTGCGAACCGGAGATATACGGTGTGAATTTTCGGAAAACCACAAAGGCTCTTCATCGTTAAAGCGTTCTTCATCCGCGAGCCAATCTCCCGGCTCTTTATCAACCAAACAAAGCAACACTTTTTCTTTTTCAATCGCCACATAATCAATCGTTGTTTTTTTGAAGCTGATATTGCGCAAAACATCGTAACCTTTATCTTCCAAAATATCACCTATGGAAGCTTTGTTCGATTGCTTTGTTCTTTCCGGAACGGTTTTCTCTTCTCGGCGAACACGTTTTTCACGTTCGGGCACTTTTTCCAAACGGCGTTCTTTTTTATATTCCGGCTCATCATCAAAATCATAATCCCGATTACGAGCGCGTCCTTTGTCTTTGGCCGGTCGTTTTACCGGTTCATAAGTTTCTAAATCGTCATCTTCTTCATCGTCAAAATCAAAACGAGCCTTTGTTTTTTTCTTTTCAACGGTTGGCACCGGCTCATACATGTCTGCTATTTTTTTTTCTTTTTTCTTTTGAGAATCAATCTTGAATATGTCTGCCTTATCGAAAGAATCAATATCTAAATCAAAATCATCATCTTCATCGTCTAAATCAAAAATGGTATGATTGAGGGTTTCTCTTGCGGCAACAGCTTTTTCTTTAACCGGATTTTGATAGCTTTCAGACGCGGCAGGCTGTATTTGCGGCGTAACTTGCGCCGACATACCGTAATCCGAAATCGGCATACGCTTTCCTGTCGGACGGACCTCTTTGTAAGATTTTTTCTTTGTAATGACCATCGTTGAACCTGATGTTTGAGCCAAAGGTTCAACGGAGCCCTTAATCCATTTCAGCGGCCATGAAATCAATTTGTAAATTAAATGTTCCCACGGAACAAGGCTCAGAGCAATCCAGCCCGTTAACCACAATGGAATAAATGTCAACAAAATCAATATAAACGCCCATTCTTTCGGCGTGTCAATCACCCATCCGGCTTGCCATAAATTCCATGCATACGCCCAATGTGCCGGCCAGAAAATATCGAAACGCCAGTTTTCAAGCACAATAACACGTATACCTTCAATGAAGATAATACTCCAAAGGCACCCTACCAATGTTATTCTTGCCAAAACGAGTAAAGGTTTCAACACTTTCTCCTGTCTTTGTCAAGCATATTATATTTCAGATAGATTAACAAGTCTTTTATTTTCCTTTACGCGCAGTTATTTTTTGTGAAATATTTTGCCTCAGGGCTTCCGACTCTTTGATTTTCGGCTCTTTTTCTTCTTCTTGAATCTTTTCTGCAATCAAATCATCTATTGTTATTTTCTCACCGACAACCAAGTTTTTAATCACGACATGTTTGCTTTCTTTCTCATATTTTTCAATATCTCTGTTTGAGAAATATTCTAAAGGTTTCAAGAAAAAACGTATATAATTAACTTTATAAAGCTTATAGAGCCCGATGCCCCACAAAACGATAATAATTAAAAGGCTCAAAAACAGTAAATAATCAGATTTTCCGTAAAATGTTCCGTTTCTGCGCCAAAATTCCGAAACAAAATGCCATTGTGATGCTTTCAGAAAATCAAAATTCCAAACTTTGGCGATTATTTTATCCGTGAGCGTAAACCACACGCCGGACCACAGAACAGACACAATCAAAAATTTGATTAATTTAAACAATTTTTGAAACATAAATTATCTGCCCCCATCTGCTCTGGCAAAAGCAAAAACTTTCGGGGCTTGGTTGTTATCAAGCTGTATTTGTTCCAAATGTTTCTTGAAATTTTCGACACGTTCTTTAAGGTTTTCGCGCCTTTGCGTTAAAATCGCCGCTTCATTTTCATGTATCAGGCGCATAGATTCAAGAACTTTCTGTGCTTTCCCTTCCTGATCAATCAAGCCTTCTTCAAACAGGCTTCTTCTGACTTTTACTTTTTCTTTCAAATTTTCTTCTGCAAAGAGTTTGTCATCGCTTAAGCCCTGTTCGATAACCTCACTTGTTCTTTCCTGGACATCAACCATTATTTTCCTAACAGCCTTATCCGGCTTGCGACCGTTTGCTTGATAATGACCCTCCAATATTTCTTTGTTTTGAAGCTCTTGTGCTTCGGCCGTCAGCACCATTTGCTCTTTTAAGTAATCATTCACTTTGAAGGAAGACATTGTTCTAAACATATAAACTTCCGCTTCACGCGTTATTTTACCCGACGGGCATTTTTCTTCAAATTCTTTCTCAAATTTTGCCTTTTGAACAATAAAATCTTCTTTTGCTTTTTTATCTGTTTCCGCTGCTATTTTTTGATCGTAAACATCTAAAACGTTTTCTTTCATAAATTTTTCTTTTTCTTCTTCAGGCAAAACACTATATTTTGCTTCTGCCCAAAGACGCGCGTCTTCGGAAACGGTTGACACCGCCGTTAAAATTTCACGTTTACGCTTTTCAATTCTTGCTTTAAGCTCGCTTTTAAGAACGTCATCCGTTTTATAGGCTCTGGTCTCTTTATCGAGCCAAACAGTATGATCATGCATTGCTTCATCTTGCATTTCAACTTGCACTTGCGAAGTCGAAATCTTGTGAACCGTTTTAAGCGTATCTAAGGCCGCATCCAGCTCTTTCGGGCAAACCTCAAAAAACTTTTTGACCTTTTTCGCATCTTGAGCATAGTGTTCTTTCAGCCGATTAATAAAACTTTCACTATATTTTTCTTTTAAGGTTTTTTCTTTGGCCGGCTCAAGAACACCGTAATCAACGTCAAGCTCACCGATGATGTTTCTGTATTTTTGTTTTTGTCCTTCACAAGCGCCTTCATATTGCCCTGCTTCAGCAGTGACAATCGCCCCTAAAGCCGAGACTTTGGCTAAAAATTCTTCGGCACTTTTGCTTGCAACTTTTTGCGTTGCCACAGCACAATTTCTGACGCCTTCCCTTATGCCCTCGGACAACCTTAAAGCAAATCCTTCAAAACCGCTTTCAATCTGATTAAAACCCCAGCTTAAACCTTCCAAAAACCATTCGTTATACATATATTCAATGATATCTTGTTCTTTAAACTTGCCCTTATCTTTTTTCTCCGGTTTATATCTTTTCGGATCACCGGCATTTGTATTTTCCAACTCACCTGTTATTTTATCTCCGAGCTTGTCACGGTATTTGTCTTTATAGAACTCGTCTTCACCTACTTTTAATGTACCGCGTTTTGCTTCTGCCTGATATTGTTCAAATGTTAAATTACGGCGTATGCCACCGACATTTACGCTGTTTCTTTCAGGTTCTTTTTGTCCGACAGCCAAGCTTTCCCTTTGGGCCTCTTCAGCTCTCAGCCCTTTATTTAAGCCTTCTTCCGCAACTTTAATTCCTTCTTTTTCTGTTTCTTCAGCCATAGCTTTTCTCCTGCTTTTAATCAGAAATTAATTCATTATAACATTGTTTTTTTATTTTGTCTATTATTTTTTTATGACAATTCAACCTAAGCCTTTAACTTCTTCAAATATACACCAATACGGTGGTTTTCACGGATACCGTCCTTGGGTGTAACTTTAAGCAAACCGAAAAATCTTGGTTTAATTTTGTCATTTTCTATCGGTGCATAAACAGCCGGATTCGTTGTTAAAACTTCAAAGGCCGCCTTGGCATCTCTAGATGCTGTTTTAAAATAATTATTAATCAATCTTTCCGCATTTATCGGAAAATGTTTCTTTTCAATAATATCTATAAAATGTTTTTTACGTTCACGACGATGCTGATATTCCTCATAAAGAGCCTTTTCTATACGGCGACGCTGTGCACGCAACCTACGTTCTTCATAAGAAATTTCGCAATTTTCGATATCAATCAAAATTTCAACATACGAAATAATCGCCAATTGCAAATTCTGATCTGACAGACCTTCCGCAAAATTTAAAAATTGTTCATCGGTGGCATTAGGATTTAATGTTGAAAGTTTTTCGGGATAAGCCGCAAACAAAATATCCCAGCAGGATAACGTATCAATCACTATTTTTCTGCCAATACTCGGCTTATAGTTCGGAACCAAACTTTCGGGAACAAAAAGCAAATCAGGCATTTCAAATTCGCGCATCGTCGCAATGGAAGAAACTGCCCCCACAAAATTGCTGTATGCTTGAGCTAATTCGGATTCGTCAGTGCCGTAGTTGGTCGTTTCAGATGCTTTTATTTCACCAATCTCATTGTCTTCCTGATCCGAACTTTCAGACGTGATAAAACTATTTAAAAGCTTATCAAACTCACTGTCCGAATCGTCTTCTTCAATAGACATCTCCACCTCGCTGTCTAAGTTTTCGAGATGGCTCATAATGCTTTGATTAACATCCATAATTTGCTCTTTTGACATTTAATCGCCCCTTAAAAAAACACCTTGCTTTTTTTCCATCTTATTATATTTTAATAAAAAGTTTTAAACATATCTTTAATTTTATGACTGATGGAAAAAGAAAACAATATTTTTTTTAGTGTACAAGAAGAAAGCGAACTCGGGCTGCGTTTAGACAAGTTTTTAAGCCTTAAAACTTCTTTTTCGCGCGCTCAAATTCAGCGTTTCATTAAAAACGGATATGTTACCTCAGATGATGAAATATTGTCTCCCGACTATAAAGTCAGACTTGGAGATACTTTTGAAATTGAGATTCCGGAACCCGAAGAAGCTTCTCCGAAGCCTCAAGATATTGATATTGACATTGTTTATGAAGATGATGATTTGCTTGTTCTCAACAAACCGGCCGGCATGGTCGTGCATCCCGGTGCCGGTGTTTATGATGGAACGCTTGTCAATGCGCTTTTGTATCATTGCCGCGATTCTCTTTCCGGCATCGGCGGTGTGAAACGCCCCGGCATTGTGCATCGTATTGATAAGGAAACGAGCGGCCTTTTGGTTGTTGCAAAAAATGATTTTACGCATCTCGGTCTGGCTTCACAATTTGAAAAGCACTCTATCGAACGAACTTATTATGCTTTTGTTTACGGCGTTCCGAACCCCCTCGACGGCATTATTGAAGGCAACATCGGCCGTTCAAAATATGACCGCAAAAAAATGGCTCTTTTAACTTCCGGCGGAAAAGAAGCCGTAACCCATTATAAAGTTGTCGAAGCTTTTCAAAATTTTGCTTCTGAAGTTCGCTGTCAGCTTGAAACAGGGCGGACCCATCAGATTAGAGTTCACCTTTCATCAAAAGGTCATCACTTAATCGGTGAC
Source organism: Alphaproteobacteria bacterium UBA1254 (assembly GCA_002308495.1). Lineage (GTDB taxonomy): Bacteria > Pseudomonadota > Alphaproteobacteria > RF32 > CAG-239 > UBA1254. Next base: position 1,241 of record DBVW01000010.1, on the reverse strand, counting down.
AAGCTTTATACCGCAAGCGACAAAACCTCTTTAAAAATTCCTCTTGATTTAAAAACTTATATCAACACATTTCCTCGTCAAGCTTTACACGCCGCGACTCTCGGTTTCATACACCCCAGGACAGGTGAAAACCTTTCTTTTAAAGCTGATTTTCCCCTTGATTTACAAGAATTATATCAAAAACTACATAACACGCTCTATTAGTCTTCTCCTCAATTAGAACTTTTTGTTATATTGTGGATAATTTTTTTATCCTTATGATATCTGTTGCACGTTAAGTTTTTTAGGAGAAACAATCAATGAATACCCCTCATGAACTTATCGGACTTGAATTTTCACCGGATTCTAACCTCGCGCGTTATTTACAAAGCATCCGCAATTTTCCAATTTTAGAACAAAACGAAGAATATCAACTGGCTCTGAAATATCAAAAAACGCATGATCAAAATATTGCCTATAAACTTATTACCTCTCATTTAAGACTTGTTGTCAAAGTTGTTTCAAAATACAGAGGTTACGGCCTACCGATTTCGGAAATGATTGCCGAAGGTAATATCGGTCTTTTATATGCTATTGAAAAATTTGAGCCGGAAAAAGGGTTCAGATTTTCGACCTATGCGCTTTGGTGGATTAAGGCTTCCGTTCAAAAATATATTTTAAACTCATGGTCTCTTGTTAAGCTTGGCACCACGGCCGCACAAAAAAAGCTCTTTTTTAATTTACGCAAAATCAAAAACAAACTTAATCTGACAGATGACAGAGATATGTCCGAAAGCGTTTTGCATCATATCGCCCGATCTCTTGATGTCAGTGTTCAAGATGTTACGGAAATGAACATACGGCTTCAATCGCACGACGGTTCTCTTAATTCTCTTTTAGGCGATTCTTCCGACTGCGGAACCGAATGGCTTGATTTTATTTCCGACAACAGGCCCAATCAGGAAGAAACCATTGCTTCTTACGAAACGCTTAAATATCGAAAAAAACTTTTTAACGAAGCTTTAAATGTTCTCAATTCTCGGGAAAAAGACATTTTATTTAAGCGTCGACTTACCGAAAAGGCCGCTACTCTTGACGATTTGAGCAAAGCCTATCACATTTCAAAAGAGCGTGTCCGTCAAATTGAGCTCAATTCCATAAAAAAATTAAGCAAAGCTGTCGGTGTCATTCAATAATCTTTACCAAATAAAAACAATCCCCTGTTTTACACAGGGGATAAAAATGAAAGGAGTAAGAAATGA
>DBVW01000005.1 GCA_002308495.1 Alphaproteobacteria bacterium UBA1254 | reverse complement strand
ATTGAAAACAATCGTCTGCATCATGCTTATATTTTAACGGGAATTCGCGGGGTCGGCAAAACGACAACCGCACGCTTAATCGCGCGTGCGCTTAACTGCACGGGGCTTGACGGTAAAGGCGGCCCGACAATTCATCCGTGCGGACAATGTGAAAATTGTAAAGCAATTGCGAGCGGTCGCCACATTGATGTTTTAGAGCTTGATGCTGCTTCTCGCACGGGCGTTGATGATATGCGAGAGCTTTTGGCCGGTGTTCAATACAAACCGACCAATGCGCGTTATAAAGTCTATATTATCGACGAGGTTCACATGCTCTCGAAAGGGGCGTTTAATGCTTTGTTGAAAACGCTTGAAGAACCGCCGGAGCATGTGAAATTTATTTTTGCGACAACTGAAATCCGAAAAGTTCCCGTAACGATTTTATCACGTTGTCAACGTTTTGATTTAGAGCGATTGACGGTAGAAACATTGGTCGGCTTATTTCAAAAGGTTTTAAAATCAGAAAAGATTGAAGCCGAAGAAGAAGCTCTGCAAATGGTAGCTAAAGCGGCAGACGGCTCGGCGCGTGACGGACTATCCATGTTGGATCAGGCAATTGTTTTAGGCAACGGCAAGGTCAAAGTTGAAACGGTTTCCGAGATGATCGGTTTGGCAGATCGCACAAAAACGCTTGCTTTGTTTGAAAACTTGGTTTGCGGGCAAATGCAAAAAGTTTTGGAAAACGTTCATGAGCAGTATAATTCGGGAGCCTCGCCGGAAATTATTTTAAAAGATTTAATTGATATCACGCACATGCTTGCAAAAGCAAAGATTGTGCCGTCTTCGGTAAATGATGCTTTAATGGGCGAAAGCGAGCGAGATTTAAGTCAAAAGCTTGCTCAAAATATTTCAATGGCGGTGTTATCAAAAATTTGGCAGATGATGATTAAAGGCTTGAGCGAACTTAACAATGCACCGTTTACGAATGATGCGCTTGATATGATATTGTTGCGCATAGCCTATAGCGCTAATCTTCCGACACCGGCCGAAATGTTGGAAGAATTAAAAAAAAAACCGTTAAATGAGCAAATTGACGGCACTTTAAATGATATAAAGCCTCAGCAGACCTTTGTGCAGACACAGCCGTCAAACAAGAAGCCCGAGGTTAATAACGGCAGTATTCAAAAGCTTGAAGATTTCATTTCATATTTAGAGGATCATAAAAAACTCCTGTTGCTGTATACTTTGAAAAATGATGTTTCAATAGAGCTTTTTGAAAACGGTAAGATAGTCTTGACAATATGTGAAAGAACATCGCCCGATTTTATATCAAATCTGCATAAAACGTTAAAAGAAGCAACCGGTGCGGCATGGAATATAGAAGAAAAATACGGCACTTTGGGACAGACAATTGCAGATATTGAAAAAGATATGTCAGAAAAAGACAAGCGTCAAATTTCGGAATATCCGCTTGTGCGTGCAATTTTAGAAGAATTTAACGGTGCAAAATTTGAAACCGTCATCCGTACGGCTACAAACGAAAGCACCGATGAAACAAGAGAACAAGAACTTATCAACAATTTTGAAGAGGAATATGAATAATGTTTAACATGCAAGGTTTAATGAAACAAGCGCAAATGATGCAAAAACGCATGCAGGAAACTCAGGAAAGGCTGGGGCACGAAGAACGTGAAGGCACATCAGGCGGCGGTTTGGTTAAAGTGATTTTAAATGGCAGAAACGAAATGCAAAAAATTTCGATTTCACCGGAGTTGATGAACAAAGATGAAATAGATGTTTTGGAAGATATGGTTTTGGCAGCCTATAATGATGCACATAAAAAAATCGATTCAATGCAGGAAGAAGGCATGAAAGAAGCCACGGGCGGTGTTAATTTCGGCGGATTAAAAATTCCTTTTTAAGGCAAAAGAATTGGCAAAATCCGATATAGATATTTTGATTAAACTGATTGCAAAATTACCGACGCTCGGTACACGCTCGGCAAGAAAAATTGTGTTGCATTTGCTCAAAGACAGAGACACAAACTTAAAGCCTTTAATAGAAGCGATGCAAAATTTGGATGAACATGTTAAAACGTGTCCGATTTGCGGCAATTTCGATACATCGGATGTTTGTGCGGTTTGCGCCGACCCGAAGCGCGATTCGAAAACGGTTTGCGTTGTCCAAGATGTCAGCGATTTGTGGGCGATGGAGCGTGCCGGTTTTTATAAAGGAAAATATCATGTTTTGGGCGGTGTGTTGTCTGCCTTAGACGGCGTTTTGCCGCAAGATTTGAACTTTGAACCGCTTTTAAGCCGCGTGAAATCACAATCGGTGAGTGAGGTTATTTTAGCGTTGCCGGCAACGGTTGAAGGACAAATTACGACACAATATTTAATCAACCATTTAAAAGCGTTTAATGTTAAACTGTCAACATTGGCTCTCGGATTGCCGATCGGTGCGGAGCTTGATTATATGGATGACGGAACGATTGAAATGGCGCTTCAGTCGCGCAAACAACTGTAGAGGAAAAAATGGCAAAAGTTTTAGTCATAGGCGGTGCGGGATATATCGGGAGCCACGTTGTTTTAGAACTGCTTGAAAAGAAAAATCAGGTTGTTGTTTTTGACAATCTTTCGACGGGACAAAGAGAAAATCTTTTTGAAGCGGCAGAATTTATCGAAGGCGACATTTTAGATTTTGAAAAACTCAAAAATGTGATGAAAAAAAACATTGATGTCGTGATACATTTGGCGGCCAAAAAAGCAGTATGGGAGTCGATGAAAAACCCGGAAATATATGCCACAAACAACATTGAAGGCTCAATCAATATTTTAAATGCAATGGTCGAAACAAATGTGAAAAACATCATTTTTTCTTCGTCGGCTGCCGTTTACGGAACGCCGGAATATTTACCTGTGGATGAAAACCACAAAAAAAATCCGATCAATTTTTACGGCTATACAAAAAGCCTGATAGAAGAGTTGCTTAAATGGTATGATGAGCTTAAGGGTATTCATTATATTGCGCTTCGCTATTTTAACGCTGTGGGCTATGACGCGTTGGGACGTGTGAAAGGCAAAGAAAAAAATCCGCAGAATTTATTGCCGATTGTGATGGAAGCGGCAACAGGTAAAAGAAACGGTTTTGAGATATACGGCAAAGATTATGACACGAAAGACGGAACCTGTGAACGTGATTATATTCACGTTTCCGACTTGGCAACCGCACATGAAAAAGCAGTTCAAAAGCTGATGAAAGAAAATGAATCATATATTTTAAATTTAGGAACGGGAAAGGGTGTATCCGTTCAAGAAGTTGTTAATGCCGCTCAAAAAGTTATCGGAAAAAAAATTAAATATACTTATGCACCTCGACGTGAAGGTGATCCGGCAAAACTTGTCGCATCAAGTGATTTAGCCTATCAGGTTTTAAATTGGAAACCGAAATACATTAACATCGAAGACATCATTAAAACAACATGGAATATGGAGAACACCGATGAACACTGAATTAACACACGCAGTCTTATCGCAAAATGCAATGTGGGTCATATTTTCGATTGCGGTCATTGCTCTTCTTGCGCTTGACCTTTTCGGCTTTAACCGCAAAAACGAAGAGCCTCATTTTGGACACACATTTTGGGTCTGTGTTTTTTATATTGTGATTGCGATTATATTCGGCTTTTTTGTAATGTATGAAGAAGGCTCGGATAAAGGCATGCTTTATTTCACGGGCTATTTGCTTGAAAAGAGCCTCTCGCTTGACAACATCTTTGTCATGTCGGTTATTTTTACAGCCATCGGTGTGCCGTCAAAATATCAACACCGCGTTTTGTTTTGGGGAATCTTAGGCGCGCTTGTCATGCGCGGCATCATGATCTTCTTGGGTGAAGCTCTGGTCTCTCGTTTCCATTGGGTGTTATATATTTTCTCTGTTTTCTTGATTTACACGGGCGCACATATGCTTTTTCAAAAAGAAGAAGAAAAACCGTTTAAAGAAACAAAAATATACAAATACATGTCAAAAATTTTCCACGTCACCCATGAAATCAAAGGCGAACATTTCATGGTAAAAGAAAACGGAAAATGGCACATCACACCGCTTTTGTTTGCCCTTTTTATCATTGAAACAATGGACGTTATTTTTGCCTTTGACAGCATTCCGGCCATTTTTCTTGTCACACAAGATGTATTTATTGTTTACACTTCAAACATTTTTGCAATTTTAGGCTTGCGTGCGCTTTATTTTCTTCTTGCCGCAATCGTCAACAAGTTCACATACTTAAAGCCGGCCTTATCAATTATTTTAATCTTTATCGGCCTAAAAATTTTCGCACCTCATTTCGGTTTTGAAGTTCAAACGTGGCAGTCTTTGGTCTTCACGATGCTGATGTTAACGGGCGGCATAGTCTTATCAATTGTCAAAGAAAAGAAAGCTTAAAAAAAAGTTCGCGTTTTCGGCGCGAACTTTTTTTGTTTAAAAAGGGCTAGATGATAAAAACATCCAAAAGCTTTTGCTTAAGCGTTTCCCACAAAGCGGACGGGTCCTGTCTCAAAACTTCGGGATGCCAGTTGCGCACCCGCTTGAGTCTTTGCTGATAGTCATAGGTTTTGTTAAAACGCACCGTCTGACCGTCAACGGAAGAAGCATAGTTTTGCATCAGTCCGTCTTTGCAGTCAATGTCGTTGCCGTAGCTTGCGGAATAATCCCACGCCTGTGCCGCTGCTTTTTTAGCATCAAAGGTCCAAGCCAAACCGCCTTTAACCCCCTGAACATAGGCGGGGCGGAGTTTGCCCTTGTTATCGAACCCGACCCGTTCAAGTGAGCTCGATTCGAAGAACTTTTTCGTTTTGGGCAAATAAAGACCCTTGTCGGTCTTAACGACGAAAACCTGTTCAAACTCGCCTGACGAATTGTTCTGACGCGACGCGATTTGAACAAAAGCTTGTTGAGGGATGCCGTATTCGCCCGGAACTTCAAACGTTTCAACCTCGGAGGTTTTGACCTTATCAAGGCGAAATTCTCTGCCGGTGTCCGAAAGACCGATGGACTGCATTACAAAATGTATCCCGCAGCAGACAAAGATGATCGTGAGAATTTGACTCAGCAGTTGTAAAATCCTTTTCATAAGCGTTTTTTTTATAAATGACACAATTAATAATATTCAACATAAAAATGATGATGAAAAAGAAGAGCTAAGGCCCTTAAATATATAATAAAAGCAGATATATCCATAATAATCATAATCCAAATTTCGTTATATCATAACAAAAACAAAGAGGCAATAAAAAATCGGCTTAAAAAAAAAGGCGTTTGAAAACGCCTTTCTTTTAAGCAAAAACAACATGGCAAAGTTATTTTTTCTTATAGATCGGGAAAACTTCAACGCCGTTATAGTCCGTTCCCTTAGAATCTTGGGAAACAGGCGTATCATAAACAGATACATGCGTCGTTTCGGTTTTTGTTGCTTCAATATCTCTCGTGTTTACAGCCCCTTTGTTGTTGATATTGTTTTTGGGTTTCGGTGAAGAAACGCCTTTTGAGCGATAAACGGGGGCGCCGCTTTCCTGATAAACGGTATATTCATAAGATTGCGGCTCGGGGCAGATAATTTTGCCGAGAGAAGCGTCTTCAAAACACGGATCTTCTTCAAAACAAGGCATCGGCTCCAAATCAACCGAATAGCATTCTTCTGCCGGAAAAGCCGTTTCAACAAAAACTTTCTGAGGTTCTTCGGTCTTGTCCTTTAAGATCAGATCGGGAGAGAGCGGATATGCATCATTTTTAAATTTAAACATCATATAACCCGATCTGCCGCCGTAAGCCGGTCCTGACAAACCGATGGAATAATAACCGCCGACAAAGCCGTAATCAAGGTCGATATAATCAATTGCGAACAAAGTCTTGATGGTTGTGTTGCCGATGGCCGTCATCTTGCACATATATCCGGAGTCTTCCAAAACAATGTTTTGGGTGTTTTTAACATAAACCAAAGATTTTGCCGGTTTGCATGTCGGGGTCTGACCGTTGTAGGAAACACCGTAATTTAACAGCAAATCAATTGAACGGCGGTTAAGCGCGATGGAAACATCCGTTAATTCAACATCATTCAAATATAAATGAGCCGGTGTAACGCCGACGGTAATCGGTAATGTAACGTAATCTTCGGTGCAAACGTGCGCAAACGGGTCGGCTTGGCAAATCAGGGCTTTTTCGTTGGCGTTGTTTTCAAGAAGATGCATCAAAGAGTTATAAATATATTCCTTAGACATCGAAAGCTTTGCCGGTGCGCATTGTTTTGAGCGGCAAACAACCACGGAAACAGGCATGTTGATTTGAGGTTGCCATTCCTGCGCGCGTATTGAAGTATCGGCAGGCTCAGCTGTTTTACAAGCATTAACGGCAAGCAATGTGCCCAAAAAGGCAAATGTCTTAAAAATGTTTTTAATCACGGTTTTTCCCCATAAATTAAACCTAAATATAGCATACTATAATCAAATAATATGAATGAATCGTAAATAAATTCGCTTGCAATCAAAAATATTTTAGATATAATCACAATCATGAAAAAATTTATAACGTTAATTATTGCCCTCATTTTAGCCGAAGTTGCAACCCAAACAATTGCAAGTTCGACCATTACGGTTGTTGACGGCGACAGTTTGGAAATTAACGGACGCAGAATTCGCCTTATCGGGATAGATGCGCCCGAATATATGCAAACATGCGAAGATATAACAGGGAAAAGTTATATGTGCGGTCAATCGGCCAAAGCTTTTCTGCAGGATATGATTGAGGCGGGGCATGAAAAAGGTGACAAGCTCAAATGCACGGTTGAGGGGATAGACCAATATAAAAGAACCTTAAGCGTTTGCAAAATCGGAGATGTGAACCTTAATCTTGAAATGGTCAAAGCAGGTTATGCCATTTCGTATAAGCAAGAAACTTACAAACCTGCCGAAAAACACGCAAAACAAAGCCGCAAGGGCATTTGGCAGGGCAAATTTATGCGTCCGGAGCTGTTTCGTGTTCTTGAGCGAAAGAAAGAAAAGCAAAAAAATTAATAAAATATAAAATTCTCCCTTGACAGATTTAAAAACTTATGTATATTGCAAGGCACGTTTTAATTTAAATTTAAGAAAGTTTAGGAAAAGAAAATGTTCGCAGTTATTAGAACAGGCTCAAAACAATACAAAGTAACAACAGGCGATGTTTTGAAAATAGAAAAAATCGCCGGCGCTGAAGGTTCAGAAGTTGTTTTTGATCAAGTTTTAGCCTTGGATGAAAAAATCGGTAAACCCTTTGTTAAAGGGGCCAGCGTTAAAGCAACTGTTTTAAAACAGGCAAAAGACGCAAAAGTTATTGTTTTCAAAAAGAAAAGAAGACAAAATTATCGTCGTAAAAACGGGCACAGACAACAAATTACATTGGTTAAGATTGTTGACGTTTGTGCTAAAGAAGATAAAGGAGACAAATAATGGCACACAAGAAATCTGGTGGTAGCTCGAACAACGGGCGCGATTCTATCGGACGTCGCTTAGGTGTTAAAAAATTCGGTGGCGAAGCTGTTATTCCCGGAAACATCATTATTCGTCAGCGTGGTACAAAATATCACCCGGGTGCAAATGTTGATATGGGTAAAGATCACACAATTTTTGCCGTAGCGGAAGGCAAAGTCGAGTTCAAAGAACAGGGCGACAAAGTTTTCGTCTCGGTTGTTAATGCATAATCCGATAAAAATGAGTAAACGGGGGTAAGCATTACCCCCTTTATTTTTCTTTAATCTGCTTTTTTGCCTATGTGCGGTAATACGATATGAAATTTTTAGACCAAGCAAAAATATATGTTAAATCGGGCGATGGGGGGCGCGGTTGCGTCGCTTTTCGTCGAGAAAAATATATTGAGTTTGGCGGACCGAACGGCGGTGACGGCGGCAAGGGCGGAAGTGTTTATTTTGAGGCCGTCGAAAATTTAAATACCTTAATTGATTTTCGCTATCAGCAACATTTTAAAGCGCCTCGCGGCCAACACGGTATGGGCTCTGAGATGTGCGGTGCCAAAGGCGAAGATGTGATTATCAAAGTACCTGTCGGCACAGAAATTTTAGCACAAGATGGTGAAACGTTGTTAAAAGATATGATCACGCCGGGCGAACGATTCTTAATAGCCAAAGGCGGCGATGGCGGCAGAGGAAATATGCGTTTCAAAACGTCAACGAACCAAGCACCTCGTTATGCCGAGCCCGGATGGCCGGGGGAAGAGCTCTGGGTTTGGCTCAAACTGAAAATTATTGCAGATGTCGGTTTAATCGGTTTTCCGAACGCCGGAAAATCAACTTTTTTATCGGCTGTAACACGTGCCAGACCGAAAATTGCAGATTATCCGTTCACAACGCTTTACCCGAATTTAGGCGTTTTATGGATTGATAATCGCGAGGTCGTTTTGGCCGATATTCCGGGGCTGATCGAAGGTGCACATGAAGGAACGGGTTTAGGTGATAAATTTTTAAAACACGTTGAGCGCTGTTCTGCCTTTTTACACATTATTGACGGTTTAAGCGAAGATGTCGTTTCGGCATATAAGACAATCAGAAAAGAATTGGAACTCTACAAAACTTCTTTGCTTGAAAAGCCTGAAGTTATTGCCTTAAATAAATGCGATTCGCTTGGATTAAAAGAAATAACGAAAAAAACAAAAGCGCTTGAAAAAGCGACAGGCAAAAAGGTTTTTGCCATTTCGGGGTTTGCCCATACAGGTCTTGAAGAGGTTTCACGCGAACTTTTAAAATATGTCCAAGTTAAAGCAAAACCTCAAGAAAAAGAAACCACAGAAATCAAAACAGAATCTAAACCATGGTCGCCGCTCGACTAATCATAGGAGAAAATGATTGAAAAAAACGGAAAACGAAATCTTAAAAATTGTAGAAAAAGTTTTGGATGAAAACAAAGCTGAAGATATTGTTGTCATTGATTTGGAAGGGAAAACATCACTTGCCAATCAAATGGTTGTTGCTTCCGGAACATCTAACAGACACGTTGCAGCCCTTGCCGATAAGTTAATGGAAGCTTTGAAAAAGGCAGGGCATAAAGCAACGATTGAAGGCGAGGAAAAAGCAGATTGGATTTTGATAGATGCTTTTGATGTGATTGTCCATCTGTTTCGCCCCGAAGTGCGAGAGTTTTATAATTTGGAAAAAATGTGGCAAGCCATTGCCGAAAAAAGAAAATAAAACATCTGATAAAAAAAGCGCTCAACCGAGCGCTTTTTTACTTTTTTATTGCAATGGCGGAATATTGAGCTGGGCAATCGCTCCCGGCTTAATTTTAACGCTCGAATAACGCATATTTCCCGTTTCGATCACAAAGCGTTGGCGACCTGTCAACTGTGAAGCCAAATCATAAAAATCGCGACCGTTTAACTCTTGGCGTTGCGGATTCATAATATATAAGACACAACCCTGCGTTTTTTCGACCACACCGCAACGAGAACGTCCCTTCGGAACTTCCGGGTTGATAATAACGCCTTGAAGACCGTTTTGAACGACCTGCGATGAACCGAAGAAAAGCTTTCCGGCAAGCAAACCGAGAAAGACGCAGGCAATTGCAATCCATAAAGCTTTCTTCTTTTCAATAACGTTGTAATCATAAGCAACTTCTTCTTGAGCCGGTGTTTCTTCATAAGCATAAGGATCTTCTTCAATATAAACCGGTTGAGATGTTGTAATATCAGGTTGAAGAATTTCTTCTTCCTGAGGCTCTTCCTGCTGGTATGAGGCAGCGCTGAGCTTAGCGGCTTGTTGATATTCAGCTTGAAGCTCTTTAGATGTAAGCGGACCGATATGTTGCTTCGGGCGCTTAATTTTCCGCATGCGCTTGTTGCCTACCATAATTTCATTTTCCGGGTCAAAATCATCAGCCATTTAAGCCTCCTTAAATATTGTTTTTAATATTTTCAGATGTTTTCATTGTTTTAATCAAACGAGGAACCATAAAGACAACTGTTTCGCTTTTAGGTTCTTTAATACCGAACAACTCATTCGGCAAACCGATAATCATAAAGTTCTCGCCGAGTTTGTTGCGGACTTTAAATTGAGTAATCTGTCCGTTTGTTGTTTCAAGAGTAATCTCAGAAGAAATACGATTGTTTTCCGACACATCGGCTCTGGCCAATACGGAAAGATCAGAACCTGCGCATTCCATAACGCCGCATTTACCGACATCAAAACGAGAGAACCATTTATTCGGAACGACAAATTTGCCTTCCGAAACAAAATTAACACTGGCTTTTGAGCCTAAGAAACGTTGCAGAGTGTTGATGTTAATCTCATTTGTCGTCGTCAGAACACGCCCGATAACACCTGTTTGAGCGGTCGTAATCGTGCCAAAATCAAACTCGTCTAAAAGGGCTTTCCATTCAACATCACAGCCATCATAAGGCGTAATCATAAACACGCTGACATCATAGGCGACCAAAGTCGGATTGCTCTCAAAATAGTTAATGAGTTGTTTGATTTTGTTGCGGAGTTCCATATCGCCCGTGAACGTAATCGAATAATCGGACCAGTTTGCGGTCATATCGGTTAGACCGGCACCGCGCAAAACGTCTAAGAGCCCCAAGATGATAGGACGTGTTTGCGGAACATAAACAACCTGTTCCGAACGTCTTGAAAGCGTCATCAACTTTTTCTCGGCATTATATGTGTAAAAAATACCGGCAGCATTTGTCATCATATCGACAACATCGGTCAGTTCGCCTTTCAAATCATCGCCGGAAATAGAGGCATAAGGCGCATCAACGGCAGTCAAAGTAATGCCGGCTTCTTTTGTGAGCTTAGCCAAAGCTTTTTCGGCGGGCATCGTATCAAAAGTAAAACCGGTTACCTCTAAAGCGGGCAAATCATCGGACTGGGCCGTCGGCTGAAGTTTAAATGCCGTATTATTAAAAGGCAATGTTAAAATGAGCTGTTGCGTTTGCCAGTTAACATTGCAACGAAGAGGTGTTTCCAAATCAAGAGCATTCGCACCGTCAGGTGTGCGAATATCGCTTTTGCCGTAAGGAATATCAAATTCGGCATTCTTCGCGGGAGAATTTTCTTCAATAATATAGCCTTCTGAAGTGGTGTAAGTGCAGGCAGCTATAAAAGCAAGAACCGAACATGCTAATAAAGAAGTCAGTTTTTTAATCATTTCTCGTCTCCGTTCTGATCCGGCGTATCATAAACCGCATCAGGATTTTCTTTTTTGTTTTCTTCCATAAGTTTATCCATTAAATCATCAATATTCATACCGGCGCCGACTGTCGGATCAACAGACTTATCAATATCACCCAAGGCCTGTTTCATTTTGGCGATTTCATCCGGATCTTGTTTAACCATCTCAGGAGATGAATTATTTTCCAATTCTTGCTGATAAAGAGCTAAATTGTTTTCTAAAGCCTCAACGCCGCCGGCAATTTTCTTTTCAACATAAGGATAGAGAGCTTGTCTGGATAAAATATATTCGCCCGTTTCGCAAATTTCTTCCAAAACATCTAAAATATACGAATAAAAAGGATATTCCTCCAAAGCGATATTGCCCATGCGAATGCAACGTGCCGCAATACGAGAGATTGTTCTGTCATAATAGTCGCGCAAAACAAGATAATTATCAATATACCACAGATCTTCTTTTGTAACGACATTCGGATTTTGATTCATAAAATTCTCCTTTATATTTGTCTTAGAATAATTGAGACTTATCCTTTTGTAAATGAATTTTTATTCCCCTGTTGTTTTTTTACGTTTGTTTTTACTTTTTTTGCCTTTTTTTGTTGTTTCTTCATCTTCCCCATTTTCGGCATTGGCAAAATCTGTCAGAAAACGATCAAGATCCGCATTGTCCGATGATTGAGAATCTTCTTCTTCATTAAGAGCATCTTGCTGAGAAGATATATCTTCGGTCGGTGTAGCATTATACGAAGAAACTTCATCCGGAGACAAAGCCGTTTCATCTAACGCATTCTTTTCTTCGTTATTGTTGTAAACAAAAGGTGTGTCATTATCAGCGATATAACCGTCCGCATATTCATCATCTAAGCTGTTTTGAAATTCTTGTTCATCAATGTTTTCGCCATTGTCGTATGCCCACTGAGACGATTCGTCATCAAGGATAGGATATTGAGGCGTTTGATCATCATCTGAAGTCGCTGTATCCGTCCGTTCCGAGATATATTCGTCTGCCTGATCCTGATTGTAAAAAACAGGTCCCTGATAAGATTCGGGTTCGGCCTCATATTCGGGAACCTCATTATATAAGAAGGCGGAATCTTCAAAAGCCTGAGGCTCTTCGACAGGCTCTTCGACAGGTTTTTCATCCTGATAAAGATTCTCTTCCGACAGCGGAATATCTTCTTCGGAAGTTGTTTCCGGTGTTTCTTCGGAAACGGCCGTTTCTTCTTTATCTTTTTGTTCAATTTCTTCTGATGAAGTTTCCTCAGGTGCGGCTTCTAATTTTACATCATCATCTTCCGGAACTTCAACATATTCCCATTCATCTTCCTCTTCGGAATGTTCTGATTTGGGCTGTTCTTCCTCTTTGGAATTTTCTGATTTCGGCTGTTCTTCCTCTTTTTTAGATAACTCCTGATTATCTTTTGCCGGAGTTTCGTCAACATATTCCCAATCCCATTCATCTTCCGTTGACGGATTTTCGGTATTCGGTTGTTCTTCTACTTCCTGTTGAGAAGTAAAGGGATTATTTGTTTGAATATTATCTGTCGTTTCATTTTCTAAATCGACGGGTGAACTCTCGACATCATCAAGAGAAACAGGGGTGTTATCAACGAAAGGATTGAGAGGTCGGGGTGTTTCACGGGCGCTTGAACTTGCAAGCGTTTTATGTGATGAAAATAATTTTTTCGTAAAACTGAAAAGCTTTGGTTTTGCTGCCGGCACGGTGTTCTCAATGACCGGATTTTCATCTTCGGGCAAAGGTTGCAAATAAGAAGGTGTTTCTTGGGCCGTAAAGTTTCTTTCAAAAGCAGGCCTTGGTGAAAAAGTATTTATGGGTTGAGGAGCAGGAGCAGGCTGATTCCTCGTTTCGACCAACACTTCTTTCAAAACGTTAGCCATATTTTCTTGCGATTGTAAAAAAGCTTCGGTCAATGCTTTAATGTCGCGTTCATGTTTTTCTTCGCTCTGTTTAAGCATTTTTAAAACGGCGGCAGATATATCCGGTCCGCTGTTGTTGGTGTTTGAAGGCGTAATTTCCGCATTTTCAATAATAGGTTGTTGAATTTCTTCCTGAGCAATTTGTTCCTGATTTTTCTTTTTAGACGATTTACTCTTTTTTGTTGCGTTTTTTTCATCTATCTGAGACATCAGAGAAACAATACCGCGCGTTTCTTCCAATTCGGCAATGTGGTCAAGCAAAAGAGAACCGCCGGGCAAAGTACTGAGCAGTATACGAATGTCTGATGAAAGGCTGAGCAAAGAATCATCAAATTCATTTTGTCTTTCTTTGTTGAAAATATGAATTTGATGGTAAATGTTCAAATAACGCTGAGCGACCAAAATCGGATCTTCTTCGTCTTTATGCTTTCCGCCGAATTCTGCATCTTTATCTAACTCATCAGCCATAATTTATTTTCCTTAAAAACAGAACTGATACACAACACCATTAAAACATTTTATAAATGTAAGAGTAAATTTCAAGTTAACGCTTAAAAAAAAACACCACATATCGTGATGTTTTTTTTAATTTTTACAAATTAATGGCGACAATTTTATGCAGCTTGCCCAAATCAGCGCTGCTGAGCGTGATTTTCTCATCCGGATTGTACCTCACGCCGTAAAACTGTCCTTGCTCATCTTCTCTGATGCTGATCAGCATAGCCTCTTCTTCGGTAACGTAATAAAGTGCGATATCACCGACACTGACAACATCTTGAGGATCTGCAAATAAGATGGCGCGGTTTGGCAACAGCGAACCTAAGCGACGCGTACACAAATTAATGCCGTAAGCATCTTTTTTGTTCATGAGCTGAAACGGACATACAACTTCTTTAGCGTCTTCGTCATCCATATTGATGAGAATGTTTCCGTTTTTAGCCGCTAAACCGTAAACCTTAATCAAAGGCATTTCGCCGGTATAAACGCCATACATTGAAACATGGCTTCCTTTAGGCGTGGCTAAAGATTTGTATTTTGCATCTGTTTTTTCTATAATCTCGTCAAGCTCTCCGGCATCATTTAACTTTTGAACCTCTTTTTTCAAATCTTCGGGTGTCAAAGAAAGAGCCTTGGCGATATTTTTAAATTCTTTGTCGGAAACTTCACGTTGCCCCATTTCAATACGGTGATAAACAGAAAGAGTCATATCCGCATTTTCGGCAACTTCAATAAGTGTCAAATCACGATCGGTTCTTAAATGGCGAAGCGCAGCGCCTAAAACTTTTAAGCCGGCATCAACATTGATACGGTTGCGTCTTTCCTGTTCGCGCCGCCAAGCCTGAACAACTTCCTCTTTGGAATTTTGTTCGTTAACATACAAATCCTGCAAAGAACAATCAGTTAATTCGGCAACGGAAATAAGCTGTTCCTGATTTAAGCGGCGATAACCTTTTTCAATTTTTGAAATAGCAGACAAACTGACGCCTAAATGATCGGCCAACGCCTGCATCGAAACACCTTTTCTTTTACGTTGCAATCTGATTTGATTCGGGAAAATAATTTCTTCCATTTTTACCTCGTGAGTTGATTTAAAAACTAACGATATGTTAATATTTATACAAAAAGATTCAAGACAAAAATGAAAAAATTGAACAATTTTTGTGCATTTTGTGCAAAATGCATCAAAAGAAATTGAAACAAATGATAAAAGCCTTAACCCTTTTTAGTCAAATCTGTTGGCAAAGGTCTTAATTGAGAAGTTTCAAAGAACTGCGTTTTTTGATTTTTAACCTGTTTGGCATGCAAATCCCGGTCATATTCCTCAAAACCGCGCATGGCCTCTACGTTATCAATTGTTTGAGCAAAAGCACCGCGTTCGTCAATAAACTTGTGATAGCTCCATTTCTGATAAAGATTCTCGTTAAAGCCATATTCGGCAACCGCTTGCTTGTTGACAGCCTGAGTGATATTACGCTTCATAATGCCGTTATCTGTTACTCTTCTTAAATTTCCTTTGCTGTCAACATTTTGCAAGTCAACAACCATCTGATTACCGTCAATTTTTGCCGTAAACGAAGTTGTCGAACCGTCAAGATTTTTCTGAACAACAGTTAAATTTCCGTTTTCTAAAACAACCTGACGATCTTTGAACTTGTTTGAAATATTCATTTTTCTGGTCTTCATCACTTCAAGGGCAATAGCGAGCTGAACCTCTTCTTTGGGCAGACTGCTGCCTCTTGTGATTTCGTTAATCATATTGTTATTCAAATGACCTTCTTGATCAACCAAATACTTGACAAGCTTCGTATTAAAAGCAAAGTCTTGCTGAACAATTTTGCCGCTTTCATCTTTCACATCACGAATAGAAAGCAAATGATCTTCCGTAACTTTCGTATCTGTTGTTAGACGAGCTCCGAGTTCATGATCCTTCTTGACCGCGTGCCCTTGAGCAAAAGTTTGAAGCTTTGAACCGTCTTTGGCAACCGCGCCCAATGCGGCCATGCGCAAAGATTGTGTGGCTCTGTTAAGCTGATATTGTCCGTTGACTAAATTAGCTGTCATCGTCACTTTTTCGCCGATCATATTGCGATAAGTTTGAGTTGTCGAAATAAGCGTTGTCCCGTCATAAACGGAAACGCCGTGTTTCGAAGTCAGCTCAATTTTACCGTCTTCCAAAACTCTCTTGCGAGCAACCAAATTTCCGTCTCTGTCGAAAAGTTCGCGCGCGCCGTCTTTTGAAGTTCCCGATTTCATACCTTCCGGTGTCGGTCCGTCAAACATGGCAAGAACTTTGGCATCTTCTTTTTCAATCAAATCGACTCTGAGCTCGTTTGTGCCCGAACGCACGGCATTTCTGAATTGTGTGCCGAGACCTTCTTTCTCTTCGCTGTAAATCATTTGACCGTCTTCACCGAGCATAACCCGTTTGGTCACTTTCTGTCCCAAAAGGTTGCGAGAACCGAGAATATTTCGATCCGTCTCATAGCCTATGATATTACCGTTTTCATCTTTAATGGCTGTTCCGGTGCGTCTTATCCGCTCGTTTCTGTTGGCATCCATTCTTTGTCTCAAAGGCGTGCCGACAAAATATTTGGCGGACATACCGGCAACATTACCGACTTCACGGGTAAGCCCTAAAGCTCCGCCATGACGTTTGCCGTCTTTGCCTTTGCCGCCGAGAGCCAATCTTTCGCCGATCTGTGCAAAAAGACCGCCGGTTTTCCGCCCGATTCCCAAGCTCGGTGCGCTTGCAAAATCGTCTGCCAACTGTTTTCCTTGGTCTAAAAATACCCAACCGAGCAAACAAACCATAATCAGCTTCATACCGTTTGCGCCCCAAAAAGCAATACCGTGAATAGGATCCAAAATTTTATCATAATCTTTTGAATACGAATCAATCACCCCTAAAAATTGCTCAACGCAAGTCATGATGATGTATAAAATAATGCTTAAGAAGACAAATTGAAAAACAGCATTTAAGAAGAACTTAAAGAGTGTATCCAAATACCCCTTTTGCGATGGGAAAGCCCAAGCGCCGATAGCCGCAGGTAGCAGAGCAATGGCAATGGCCATGTTTAACATACAGTCAACCAAACACCACGGAAATGCCAAAACAAGCAACAATCCGGCAACAATCAGAAAGTCTCCGGTTAAAAGATACGAGAAACGCGGAATGATATGAGGAATAATAGCTTTAGGCTTCCAGCCGACACAGCGGCATTCCCGTCCGAAGGCAACAATACGCCAAGCAGAGTCTTGCATTGCTTTGATGGCGCACAGAATATTTTGCCCCATAGATTGTGGCAAAGCACCTTTTGAATCAGGATTGAGTTCATCTTTATAGCCGGAAATACCTTCAATATACGATCCGGAACAGGTATGTGCCCCCGAAACCAGTTGGGCATAAGCCATACCGCTGTCAAAAATTGGGGTAATGGTCAGTTTTAAAATTTGCGCATAACCCAACTTAAGAACAACAACAACAAATAAAACTCTGAAAGTCTGAATCAAAATTTCCTGAATCATTTTACCGGGTTTTTTTGCTTCTAACGAAGATATTTGCCGTAAAACAAACAGCGCAATCCAAAGAGCAAAACAAACGACAACGACAGCCGCAATGCCGTCTTTTAAAGCATTGTAGGTTTTTTGAGCCAATTCGCTGGCCGTATTAAACAACACTTTAAATAACGGGCAGAAATAACAAGTGTCCGGCTCCGGCATAAAGTTTTGATAATCACAACTCGTACCTTCTGCAGAAGAGAAAGGATCTGATGAGCTATACCCTCCCGGATCGGAAACCGGCGGAGGAGTAGATGAGGGTTTTTTATCTTGTTTGGCCTGTTCGGAAAGCGATGTCCATTCGCTCGAATTTTTCTTGCCGGTGCATTGTTCTTCAACATTATATGAACAACCGCCGCAAAAACTTTGAATATCATCACACAAAGGATTAATGATAGATGTTTTCAAAGTGTTGTAACCTTTGTTCCATCCGCCGCTGTGAATTTCAAAGTGGAGGTGAGGGCTGTAAGCATCAGCGTGAGGAGGATCATATAAAACACCGTTTTTGTAGTTTGAACCGCCGACATATCCGACAGGTTGGCCTTTTTTAACAGGTCCGCCGGTAACGATGTAAGCACTCAAGTGCAAATAAACGGTAACATATTTATTGTCGCATCCGCCGCCACCGCCGCCTGCCGTACACTGGCATTTTTTCGTATGTTCAATCGCAAGAGCACGTCCGCCGCCGTTCATAGGTTTAGCATAAACAACCGTTCCGTCAGCAGCCGCGGTGATAATGGTACCCGTCGAGGCGGCATAGTCCGTTCCGAGGTGATTTCTTTTTCTTGACCATCCCTCACCACGATAACAATTGGTTTCCGGAACCCTTGAAACCGAAGCGGCAGGCATCGTATCCATACAAGTTCCGGCACCGGCATTTAAGTTCATCACACAGTTCGGGTCAACGTCTTGACGTTTAACCTTGCCGCTCGGACATTCGTTAAGTAACTTTCCGCTTGAATCGGTTGCCATTTGACAGGTGGAATTTGAACAGTCCTTTTTTTGACAGCCGCTGCCTGACCCGGAACCGCCCGGTGTATAGGCATAACCGCTTCCCCAGTTTTGTGCGGCTGAAGGCAAAGCATAAAGACAAAGAGTCAAAACACTTAACAATAAGACCTTTTTTAACAAGCTATGTAAAATTGTTTTTCTCATCATCTTGTTCACCTACTTCTTATCACTTGGTCGGTTGTCTTGCATTGTTTGTCCGACATTTTTCAATACCTCGCCGGGTGCTTTCCAAATATTTCTCAAGCCATCATCAACAGTTTTTGAGGTTTTATAGAAGAAACGCTTGGTTTTGGGAACGATTCTTCCGAAGAAACCGGAGTTCGCGATTTGTTGATCAAGCTGACCGATTCTGGCATCGCGCTCATTTCGTCTGTTTTGACGGCGTTGTTGCCTTTGTTGTTCTCTTTGATAGCGCCAACGGTAAAAAGAGCTGTTTGCCATTCTTTCTTGATGACGTTGCTGCCTTCTGTCCAGACGGGCTTGCTCACGCTCTTCAATACGGCTGTCGATTTCACCGCGTGCGCGGTCATAATTTTCCTGTAATGTGTTATCAATATATTCGTTTCGAGAATCTCTTTCTTCGCGAATCTGACGCCTGATTTCATTAACATCTTGATGTTCGCCACCGAGCATAAGGGATGCTCCGGCGATTCTGGCCCCATATTTAAGATTGTTAAAACCTTTCATGGCTCCGGCAGCAATACCGGCTCCTTTATGTGAGACGGACAGTTGAGCTTTTTGAATGGTTTGTCTGGGGTTACGAATAGCCGTCATAATATTTTGATGGTATTTACCCGTTAAAACGTTTCCGACACCTTCGGTAAGCCTTCCGGTCTGTGTCTTTGTAATATCATAAGCAAGATGTGCGGCAGGCATAACAGCTTTTTTGTTTGCAAAATCCATAGCCTGAACAGCCACATGGTGCATCGGGACATTGCCGCCGATAACATTGTCCGGGAAGAACTTATCGACATAATCCGGAATCGTTGAGCCGATGAGCTTCATGCCGTAAACTAAAGCCGTTAAAACAATCAAAAACGATGAGCTGAAAAGTGTAAACGTATTTTCAACGGTATCCGTATTATTTGTATCAATAGCCTCAAAAACCTGATCAAGATTTCCCATGGCGACATCAAGCATATTTAAAGTGTAAGAAACGGTTAAAGCTAAAAAGACAAAGATAGCGGCGCTGTGTAAAATAATGGAAATAAGTTTCTTTAATCTGTCGTGTGTTGCTCTGAACGGCCAAAGCGCAATACCGATAGGCAACAATATAACGGCCAGTCCCAATTTAAAGGCAATGTCGACAACATAAAAAGTAATACTTAAGATAAGCATAAAACCGAAAAAGTAAACAATTAAACCGCAAAACCAAATTGAAAAGTTCGGATAATTAAACAGCTTGATGGTTGCGACAACAAATTCTTCTTTAGCCGCATGAGAGGCATGACACATTAAAACATCGCCCAAAACAGACAGAACGGAAACAGAATTGTTGATGCTTTTTGTCGTGTTATAAATATTCATAAAAACACTGTCAGGAATAATATTGTTGTTTAAGGCTGAAATTTGAGGCCGATTTGGTGTTGACATTTGAAGTTGTTTGCAGATGGCTTCTTTTTGCTCGCGAGAATATGTTGCCTTATAATCGGCAGCAAAAACGCAGGTGTTTATCGCCAAAAAAACGGAAAGCAAAAGCAAAATATGTGCACATATTTTTTTTATCATGGCGTAACTCCTTGTATATCAGCAGCACTCGGAGCTGTAAGCAGTATGGCGTCAGCCAAATCTGTTCCCGCATTCATTAGAGGCACTAAAGAATAATGTAAAATGGTTTCAATACCCGCATTAATAATGACAAAAGCGAGAATAACCTTAAATAACTGAACCATCAGTTCCTGAAGCATTTTCATCGGCTCGATACTTGCAAAAGAAGAAACGTTTTTCAAAGCAAAGAGAACAAGCCAAATAAGCGTTAAAACAATCAAAACGGCATTAGAGGCTTTTTTGGAAATATTGTAAGCTTTTCCGGCAGCAAAAACGAACGCTTCCGACATGGTTTCAACAACTTCGCATCCGTAACAATAAGAATATTTTTCGGAAAAGTTACTGACAATACAGTTTGTCCCTTCTTCTTCATTATGTTTCCAAAAGAGCGTTTTTTCGTAATAATCACCTTCGCCGCCGCCGCTTAAAGTAACCTCGCAGTATCTTGAAAGTTCAAAATCTTTATTAACGCAGCGATATTCGTATTTAACTTTATCATGCAACCATCTGAAAGCTCTGCTTGTCGAGTGATTTGCGCACCTGATGCATTTATTAACGCTGGTGTCGCACTGAATATTTTCGCCTTTTGTCGTAATGCCGCAAACAATAGTTCCCATTTGCATGCTGCAAAAAGCAACATTCGGAACAAAAAGAACCGCGAAAACGAAAGAGAAAAACAACTTCGGATATGAAAAGCTAAAATTTTTCATTTTATTTTCTCCCCGCAAGTTCATTGATTTTATCTTTCGCTTCTTGACGCTTTTGCTGAATAGCCTGAACGGCTTTGCTTTGAGAAAAGATTTTACCGATGACTCCGGTAATGGCAATAAACGCCTTTTTAGCAACCTGCGCGGCCAAAGAAGCAATTTTCTTTTGAAAATCTGTTCCTCCGCCGCCACCGACGAGAGTTCCGGCCAAACTGACGGCAAGACCGATGCTTTTCAAAACCAAAAAGGCAATCAATAAAACAAGAAGAGGCACGGCGCCGAATTCAACATATAAATCTCTGTCACCGATAAGTGCGGAATTATCAATAAGCAAAATTTGCATAGCCATCAAAGAAAGCGCAATGATAATAGCAATAAGAGCCAAAATTGCCGCTGAATTTAAAATAATCAAAAAGCCTTTTAGCGTCCATTTCCGTGTATATCGGAAAGGATAAGCCAAAATAAGGCATGGCAACAGAATAACCATAATGTTCATGCGAAAGATACTGTCAACCATATAGAAAACAAACGAAATTTTGACAATCGCAAAAATCGCAAAAACGGCAATTCCGCAGAGAACGGAAGACAAACTTGCCATTGATAAAAGATTTTTAGCCAATATAAAGCCAAGTTGCATTCTGTCATTAATACCACAGGTCAAACATTGCATAAGCTCCGACGGTCCGCTCGGAAAACTATCCATCGTCACTTTTTCAAGAGCCGGAGCGGCACAGATGAGAGAATTTGTATAAATCAGGCAGACACCTTTTTCGGCCTCGCCCAAATAAATACCCGGACTTTCGGCATTGGCGCTTGTTGTCATGGTGTTTAAAACAAGACTGCCGTATTCCAAAAAGGTGTAATAAATCGGCAAAATAAGCTTATTTAAAGCAAAGAGTAAAAAGTTTGTAGAGGAGGCCAGCAGTCCGCACGTCAAACACAAGAACGCCATACGCGAAATCTCGGTCCAAACAACGGCAGAGCTCTCTTCAACAACCGAACCGACATGTTTTAAAATTCTAAATGAAAGCCAAACGGCGAAAGCAACCATCATCAAAGGAAGCGCACTGCCGGTAACATGGGGATATGCTTTAACGGATGATTTTGCCATAACGTTATAGAAAGAAGAAAGAAGCTCGGCTTGCCAACAAGCTCTCTGTTGCTCATCAAGCTCGTTTTGCTCGTTAGGGTCATCGCTGATTTCAATAGCGCTTACCGTTTCGGCGCCCGGTCTGTCCGAATTACAAGCACCGAGAGCGAAAACGACGGCAAAAACCATAAGTATGGTTCTTAAAAGTTTAAATATGTCATTTTGCCGTTTCATCTCAGTTCTTCTTCATTTTAATTAATCATAAGACGAGGTATCCTCACTAAAACCGGAAGGAGGTGGTGTCTCAGAACCTCCGCCTGTGTCAGAACCGCCGCCTGCGTTAGAACCGCCGCCTGCGTTAGAACCGCCGCCCGAACTGTTTCCGGAGTTGCCGCCCCTATAACCGTTCGGGTTGCTTCGTGAGCCGGCTCCAATTCTTGAACGAATGGCATCATCGCGTTGAGCAAGCCTGTCTTTAATGCCGCCGGCGATTCCTTTCGCACCGGTAATAGCTGCGACACCGCCGACAGCGGCCTTGCCGGCTCTCGTGGCAACATTAGCAGCCAAACCGCCGATCTGATTGCCGATACCTTTGCCGCCCTTCGTATCCGAAATTTTATCTGCCAACTCATTGATACGTTGAACAATTTTAATGGCAAAAATACAACACGCCATCAATACTAAAAATTTGGCTCCGTCTAAATCCATCAGCTCTTTAATTGTTGAAACTTCGTTACCGTTTAATGCGGCTATAATTTCTTCTTTACCGCCGCTTCCGCCGGTCAGCGCTTGAGCAATAAGTTCGGATGAAAGGGAAAGAACAAGCCCCATCATCACAAAATTGAAGAAAACATTTATAAAAATTCCCCACCCTGCTCTTGTATATTGAAAGGTAATCTTAAATGGCCAAGAGGCAATCAAAAACGGTAAAAGAGTGCAGAAAATGCCGAATCGAACAACAGAATCGAGCAGATAAAAACAGCAGGCCAGCAAAATGAGCCACCCGAAAGCAAAACAAATTAAGCCTTCAATAAACATGCTTATATCCATAAAATGATGAACTGCGGCACTGTGTCTTGAAACACACATCAATGCGCGGCCGATAGCCGGCAATTCGGCAGCAGATTGGCTGAACATTTTAATCGTTCCGAGAACTTGAGCCAATAAATCTTTGGATATAACACCGTCCGATAGTCCGCCTGAAGATGCGGCTTCGGCTTTTAAATCTTCCAGAATATTACCTTTGATAATCGTTAACCCAAATTCAAGACCTGACTTCATCAATGGGTTAATAACATAGTGGTAAATATAATACGAATTATGTAAAAGTAAAACAGCTACCAAAACTTTGAAAGCCTGAACGGCAAGTTCGCCTAAATATTTTCCGAGTTCTTGTTTTGTAAGAGCCGTAACGGCAATTAAGGTTTTATAGGCAATAATTAAAGCCAAAACAATGACAATCAGATTTCGAAAGCTCGGTGCCAAAGCGTCAAAAGATTTTGTTGCCATGGTCTGATCCGTTTCTAAGATAACCTCAAAAAGCGGACAAAGAATACATGATTTAATTTCGGAAAGTATAGACGGTAAGGGAGTGCATCCTTCCATAACACCGGGCGTCTCGGCAAAGGCAACGCCGACGTGCAGTGCAAACAGACTGCAACAAATGATAAGGGTTACTTTTAAAAATGTATGCAATCTATCTTTCATCATGTTTTCCGTCCTTATCTTTAGAAGGTAAGCCAAGAACTTTTAAGGCAAATCCGAGCGCTATCATAACAAATATGAAAGCTATACCGTAAGCATAAGGACTTGACATAATTTCAAACAAGTGAAAATAAACGGCAAGTGATGCCAAGGCAAACATTAATATCGTTATTAAAATTGACTTCATTCTACCTTTTCCTTCGCTATAATACCTTATTGTAACACAAATTAAAAGAAAAATGTGTTACAGTTTTTTAAAATTTTCCGTTTTTCAAAAAAGATACACATTTTTCAAGCAATTGAGGATTATCAAAAACATTGATATGAACGTTTTTGATATAAATTTGATGCGTTCCGAAATCCTGTTCGGTAATTTCTCCGGGTATGTGGATACCTTCGTAACGCTTTGTAATCGGTTTTAAGATTTTATCCGTGTAAGTTTCGCAAAAAACGAGTCCTGTCGGAATTTTTGAAGATATTCGCGGTGTCCTTTGAGCGTAAAGGGGGGTACAATCCTTTAAAGAAGGCCCGAGAATAAAGCGAAACAGCTTAAAATGGAATAAAGCGGCGCAGAACCCGCTGCCGCAGTTTGTCGGATTAACATTAATAATTTTGCCGATATTAAATTTTTTGTTCCACTCGAAACTGTTTGCGAGCAAATGTCTTAAAAGCAAACATCCCGTACCTTTGGTTATGAAAGAAACTTCATTCACATCTTCAATATGCGTCAAAAGAAAATCAAGCTGGTCCAGATGTGCTTTCATTGATTTTTTTGTAGAGGGATAATTAATGGCGGCGACGTTAAAGCCTTGATTTTCCAAATGTTTCCAAAGAGATTTGAAAACATTCTTGCTTTCGCCCAAACCATGAAGCAGAATAACGAGCTTTCCGCTTTGACGTTTGATTTCATAAGCTTCAATAAGTTTAACAAAATCTTTTCGGCATTGCTCAAAAGTTCCCGTTGCGCGACAAATATCCCACTTGTCAAGCAAACGATATTTTTTTGTGCGCCAATGTCTTTGAATCCGCCATTTTTGATAATAAAAAACGTCTTCCCAAAGTTGCTTGCCGCCTAAAGTAAAAAAACAAAACGTCATCAAGTCTCTCCCAGATTTTTAACATCCGGACATTAAGATTCGAAACGGCCGTAAAAATCTGTTGCCGAGTCGTTTTGCACATAAAGAGAGATGTATACGTCAAAACGCCCGAAACAAAGAAGATTACGTGTTTTTCGACATCTTCTGAAGCCTTCAGTTAATTTAACAAAGAGATTATAAAGGGGCAAGGTTAATAAAAAGAAAATAAAAATACACTTTTTTTAAGGAATAAAAAAGGAAGGAGAAAACAGCATATTATAAATAAGTAAAATTTTTTTTAAAATTTTTAAAAAAAGGGCTTGACAGGAGGGAGATGATAAGATATAAGGACGCTCACCGACGCGAGAAGCGAGGTAGTTATAGAATAGAGTAGATAGGAAGAGGATATACAGGCAGCATGCTATATAATATAGAGATGTCTGTATATGAAACAAGGAACCTGAAAGAAATTCTTTATGAGTAATATATAGGCAGGATT
>DBVW01000003.1:20234-21023 GCA_002308495.1 Alphaproteobacteria bacterium UBA1254 | reverse complement strand
TATTCAGAAGACTTGATATCCAAATTTCGCGTATATGACAGCATAAAGATAAGATTTTTTAGAATTGTATTTTTTTTATCATTTGCATCTGAACCTTTATCATCTTTATCTGGGGCAAGCATTTTAGGCAAAACTTGGATTTGAATTTGTCCGCATTTTACGACACCAACCCAAGATTTCGACGTCAGCGAATGAGGAGTAATCTTGAAAACATTCTCTAAATCATTTTTTTTCAGAAAACTTTGTATTTTCCCTAACTCATCCTGATTTAGAGATTTTAACTCCTCATATTCTATCAATGAAATGTCATTAACCAACTTATTTTTCCTTGTTAGTATACAAACCCTTCAAAGTAGAAACAAAGTCAACATCTTTTTCAGACTTAAAGGAGTAGAGTTTTTCATCTCCATATTCTTCTTTTAAGTCTTCTGGAACGTCTTCCTCTTTAATAAATTCTTTTACAACCAATTTGAGTTTATTCCAGTCGCCGTAAAAATACTCATTAAGGAGTGGAAGAATCTTGTTAAACCAAGCATCTTTTAACTTATCAAGTGTATCTATATTCATGAAATATGCATGACCGATTTGATGATCTCTATCGATTAATACAGAAATTCTTGTGTTTAAGTCATCCATAAGTTGCTTTAGATTAATACCCTCAATTATGACATCTTTTATCAAATCAGAATCTGGCATCATTTCAACGAACCTAAAACGACGTCTTAATGCAATATCAATTGTTGCAATAGAACGGTCTGCCGTGTTCATTGTACCAATAATCCATAAATT
>DBVW01000003.1:17297-20161 GCA_002308495.1 Alphaproteobacteria bacterium UBA1254 | reverse complement strand
GAAATATTACCACGATTTATTTCATCGATAATGAGAACATATGGCTTTTCCTTTTCACCATCATTTTGGCTTAAATTATATTTCTTTTTTAACTCCTCAATAACGCCTATATAATAGCTTTTATGATAATCAGGTAGAACGCCAGCATAAGTATTTCTCAATTTTTCTTTTGTTAAAGATCCACCTTTTTGTTGACCTTTTCCTGTATATAATTTCAAGCTTCCATTCTGACGTAAACTTACGGCAAAATCCTGCTTTTTTGTTGGAGTTTTTAATTTGTATATATCTTCTTCCGAGATTTTATTGCAGAATCTCTTATAGCTTTCTTCAAAATTACTTTTTGTTTCAGCCCGTGCGCAAAGATCCTTAAAGATTCCAGGCTCTTTGGTATAAGTGATTCCATCTTCCTCACCTTCAGTATCTGGTTTAATTCCCTCAATAAAATCCTCATACGAATACGATTGATGGAAAGTGATAAACTCAATTCGCCCATCATCACGATATTTTTTAAAGCGATTATAAACATCTTCATAATTGTTTTTTGCCTCTTCTAAAACTTCTTTTACATCTTTCTCGTCAATAATAGACACTGCATAAATAACCGTATTACGCGTTTTACCTGTTCCTGGAGGTCCATATAAAATTTGATTTAATGGTTGCTTTTGTTCTTTCATTGAAATTTCTCCCTTCTCAGTTTGATTAAACAATGCTTCCAACTCTTCGGGGAAATTAGGAATGTTTGTAATGTTTGTTAAAGTTTTTCTTGCAGCCTCTCCATCGTTTAATTCGTGAATTTCGTTATGAGTCCACTCCATATCTCTAACGTGTTGATAGTTGCGCTCTTTTTCAAATCTATAGTCAGATTTTACGACACCTCTGCCAACAAATTTTTTGTTTCCTTTTTTTACAAAAACAATGTCTCCAACACGCATTCCATTGAAAAAATCCCAAAGAGCTTTTCCATCATTTACCGGGTATTCGCCTGAATTCCGAGATTCTTGAAGTTTCTTTTCAATTTCTTTTCTTGAATTATAATTTCTTAAATCACCAGTATCCCACCCTATCGCAACAATCTTATCTTTATAAAATTCATCCCAAAGATATGCACCTTCGCCGGCACCTATAACCCAATATTGAACCTTTTTATTATCTTCCTTACTACCAATATAAAAATCAATATCACTCGTCAATGTGATATATTTAGGATCCGAATAACAACTATCAGTCAGAGATGTTTTTACTAAATTTATAAGTTCATTATCAGATTTAATCACATCTCTAATTTCACTATACATTTTGAATGCTTTTAACATTTCATTCGGATCAGAGCTCTTTTTGGGAACTTCTGGATATTTTAATACACGAGCCACAGCTCTAGCTGAAGAATACTTGTAAATATAGTATTTATCAGGATATTTAAGCCACAAATAAGTACTTACAGCATTGGTATTTTGAAAGTGATTTTCACCACCATCATTTAATTCTTTATGATATTTTGCAGCTGAATTTATAAAATTCTGAACACGTAAGTACAAATCTTTAGATTCATCATACAAATCCTGAAACATACCTCTAAATAACTCAGGATCTTTCTTACTCCAGTTAGTTATAGCCTCTCTTGGATAAAAATTACCAGAACCTAGCAAGTTGCCTGTTTTTTTGGTTGCTTTAGCAAACATTTCAGAAAAGTCCGGAGCATTAATATCCCAATTATCCTGAAAATGCTTTGCTGCTTCCCATTTATAAGATTCGCGTGGCCATCTTTCAGAAAATTCTTTTTTATAATTTTCCACAATTTCAGCTAATTTATCATAGTCCAACATCAGTTTTTCCCTTTTAAAAACATATTCGTCTCATTTAAACACTAAAGGAATATACCTTATATTTCAATTTCTTTTTCATCATACAAACAACATTTTTCCTTTACAAGTTCGAATTTTTAGTCGATGCCATAATCTGACATTTTCTTTACCCTTTTTAAATATCCCTCGCTTATAATGATAAGAAAACGGAGGTTTGGAATGTTCTACGAAAAAACGCAAAAACTGCTTGATTTGGCTCTTTGGATGCAAAATGCCGAAAACGGCGTGTCTATTACCGACATCATGCAAAAATTCAATGTTTCAAAGCGCACCGCCATCCGTATGAAAGATATGGTGAAATTACAATTTCCTCAAATTAAAGAAATCACCGGTCCTCATAACACAAAACGCTGGCTTATTCCTCAAAGCTCGCTCGGGCAATATGTCGGTTTTTCTGTTTCCGAAATCAACGCGCTTCAAAATGCGATTAAGTTGATGAAAACCAAGCTCCCCGAAGATGTTGACGCGATTGAAACCGTTCTTCACAAAATCAAAGCTTCTATGAGCAGTGAGGCGCTCAATCGCATTGAGCCTGACGCCGAAGCCTTGCTCGAGGCCGAGGGTTACGCTCTCCGTCCCGGTCCGAAAATCAAAGTCAACGCCCAGTTTATGCAAAAACTTCGCAATGCCGTGATTGCCTGCAAGGTCATCAAAATAAAATATCAATCGAAAACAAAAAACGAATGGCGAACCGTTCACCCCTACGGCTTCTTATATGGCAATAAGCATTATCTCATCGCTTATCACACAAAGAAAAAAGCGATATGCCATTTTGACTTGAACAATATTCAGGCAATAGAAGTTTTAGATGAATATTTTACGCGCGATCCCGACTTTTCTTTGGAAAAATTTGCCGAACAATCTTTCGGCGTATATCAGGAAGAACCGTTTGATGTTGAATGGAAGTTTGATCAAAAAGTCGCTCCCGACGCTTCAAAATATATCTTCCACCCAACCCAAAAGATGATTTTTAACCCTGATGGCACACTAACGGTTAAGTTC
>DBVW01000003.1:0-17247 GCA_002308495.1 Alphaproteobacteria bacterium UBA1254 | reverse complement strand
GTCATCAAACCAAAAGATTTCAGCAAACGCAAGATATATAAAGAATAACCTTTTTCCGATAAAATGCACCATATTTAGTGTTTCAATTTAAAAAAAACAATGATTTTAAAAATTTTTTTAAAAAAACCTTGCGCGCATAAAAAAATGCTCCCATATCCTAAAGTAGAAACTTGAGGAAAGTGCCTCAAGCAAAAATGTAGATAAAGGAGAAAAAATATGTCACATTTAATGCTTAGAAAACATGAAAAAGAACCGAAAACAACAGATGTTTGGGGCTTGCAATCTGACATAAATCGCCTGTTTGACGCATTTATGAGCCCATTCGACGGAAATGAATACAAAAGCACTGTTTCGCCAAACTTAGATGTTGCGGAATTAAAAGATAAATATGAAATCAAGGCCGAACTTCCGGGTATGGATGAAAAAGACATCAACTTGTCCGTTGAAGACGGCTTGCTCACCATTTCCGGCGAGAAAAAAGCCGAAAATGAGGAAAAAGACAAAGGTTATTACCTCAAAGAATGTTCATACGGCTCATTTTCACGTTCGGTGCGTTTGCCCGAAAACATTGCAGAAGAGAAAATCGCCGCAAAGTTCAATAAAGGTGTTTTAACAATTGATATGCCTAAAAAAGAACTTTTGACCTCAAAAGCTCGCAAAATTGCCATCACCTCTAAATAACCGCATGACAAAAACAAAGCATCTGAATGAAAAATTCAGATGCTTTTTTTATGAGTATTTTTAGCGCGAAAATGATTTAATATTAATCAAATCACCCTCATTAACAAAAATTTCATAATATCAGATTATGCTGTATACAAACCTTGAGGATGAAAGAAATGTATGAACAGATTGCCAAACCCGAATTGCTCGCCCTTATCTCGAAAAATGAAAAAATTATGTGGCAGGGGCGCCCCGATAAAACCTGCTTTATCTTTGAGGCAATATTCAACCCGTTTTTAATTGTTGCTTTTCTTTGGGGTGCGATTGATTTCGGATTTATTGCCGCTTTTCTCCACCAATCAAGCAGTGCTTCTTCTAACATTCCTGCCGCCGCAAGCTTTATGTTTCTCGGCTTTTTTGCGCTTCATTTAATGCCGGTGTGGATCTATTTGTTCGGTGTTCTGTTTTCTTTCTTGCGCTATAAAAACACTTCTTTTGCCATCACAGATCAGGCTGTGTATATTTCAAACGGCATCTTCACCCAAAATTATGAGCGCAAGCCTTTTACCGAAATGTCTCACGTTAACCTTTCACGCGGCATTTTTGACCAATGGCTCGGAGTTGGCGACGTTGTTTTAACAAGCACGCATGACACCATTATGCCCCATGGCAAACGCTATTATCCTTTCGGTGGCACAAACATTTGCGACATCCGCGATTATATGAATGTTTATCAGCTTGTCAAACGCTTGCAGACAGATATTTATGCCGACACGATGTATCCGAACGATCTGCGCCCCGACCAAAACCACGGTTACAACACGCAATACACACCTAAAGATTAGCTTTTGTTGCCTGAATTATTTTTTGCCTGTGCTGCGGCGTCCTTCATGAAAAGCCTTAATCACTTTCAATAAGTGCTTCATCTTAAATTTCTTTTCTTTATATTTCTCGCGCTTTTGACCGAACGTAATTTTAGAAAGAATTTTATATTTTAAATATTTTCGTTTATATTTTCTTTCATTTAAAACATGTTTTAAAGTATCAATCTCAATAAGATAGGGCAAACCGACCCAATTGCGCGGATCTTTGTTAAAAGGCTTATTTCCCTTCTCAATAATATCTAAAATCCATTGATAATATTTTTCAACCCGCTTAAAGTCGAAATCCGGCTGAAAAGGATTTTCACGCAGCATTGAAAGATATTTTTCCGGATCATTATCAAGCTCTTTAACTCTCTCAATTACCGCGTCAAAATCATTGTCATAATCGTTGCAGTTAATAAAGGCTTTGGGATTAAACTCACGTGCAACAAGCGCATTTCCCCAATAAATCGGGATCGAAAAGCTTTCAAAAGCATCGTAAAGTTTTTCTGTTGTATAGCCGTTAGAACGTGAATTTTCAAAAGCAATCGTAAACTTATATTTTTTGATAAAATGCTGCTTGCTCCCCAGCCAATCACCATCTTTCGGGGACAACAAATCTTTTGCTTTCATATTATTCAAAACTTTTCCCGGACAATCAACATGCTTATATTCCATAAGCTTTTTACAAAATTCCTGCCTGATTTGCGTGCCTTCGCCCGAATTAAAATTTGAATAAATAAAATTGCAAAATAATCTGTCGAAATAACTTTTATCGACACAACTTCTATCCGCCACATCGGCTTTTAAATAACACCCCGGAAAACGAAAATAACGCTCTCCGAAATCCAAATAATCGAACCCCTGCCCGTAATCACATTCATTAAAATTCGGTAACACATTTTCATTGTTCAGAAAAATTTTGACACAGTTTTGATAGTGTTGATATTCGTTTCCGAAACACGAATAAAACAAAAAATCCGGATTTTTGCTGAACTCAAGATCATAATGCTCTCTCAGAACTTTTGTTACACTATATGTTTCACGGTCAAAACCCGCATAAAAATCACAAAAATTAACTTTAATCGTTCTTTTTTTACCCAACATAAATTACCCCTTATAAAAAGCCTTAATCTCTTTTAAACGAGCTTTCATTTCGCGCCTTTTTTCTTTATATTTTTTGCGTTTTTTACCAAACGTAATTTTAGAAAGAATTTTATATTTTAAATATTTTCGTTTATATTTCTTTTCTTTTAAAACTTCACGCAAAATGCTTTTAAGATGCCAAATTTTGCCACTAGCGTTTATATAAACAATTTCTTCATAAAACGGGCTTCGACGCGCATATTCCCACCAATATTCCGCGAGCGGTGTATCAGGCGTATTCCACGGTTTAATATGATCGCAATAATGTATAATTTTTGCCTCAGAACAAGCTTTCATATATTGCGTATATACATACCCGGGCACGTAATATACCATCCCGTTCCCAAGCAGCTTAAACCAATGTTGAACATTCCACTTTAAATCCAAATAATGGACATGACCTTGCAAAACATGATTCAAAATGCATTGATCAACAAATTTCGGCTTAATTTGAGAAAGAAAATCCAAACATTTTTTTTCCATACGAAAATCATTTAATTTTTGAACATCAAAAACCAAAACACCGCTGTTAAAATAAATGTTTTCAGGATCCATCTTAAGCGAATTTAACAAATAATCCGCCCAATCATTGTCTGTATATCGGCCCATAAAAGACATATATTGCGAGCCGATATCCATTGACGCAGCAATATATTTCCCCTTCAAATCCGTTTGATAAAGTTTTGCAACATCATCTAACAAACATAAATCACAATCAATATACAAAACTTTATCATAATGTTTGAAAATTCTCGGAATAAACAATCGAAAATAAGCCGCAACCGTAAAATGTTTTGAAACATAAAACAAATCATTTTTAACATCTGCCAAAAACGGTTTAATGTTTATAAATCGAACAGACACGTTGTTTGTTTCTTGTGTTAAGAGCTTTTCTTTTTTAGACGGGCTTAATCCGTTTTCCAAAACACAAATATCATAGTTATATTCTTTTGAAGCGTGTGAAATAAGTGATTGTATCGTAACGCTCAAATAAGGTGCATAATTATTATCGGAGCTCAAAACAACGCAGACATTATTGTTTTTAAACTTCGGCAAAACCGGGCGTTCAATATCTGTCTTTTCAATAAACACAACAGGTTTATAACCCACATTAACGCCATCAAGCTTTTTCTTGGTAACAAACAATCCGGTCAGCCTTTCGGAAACATAAGCTAAAATTCTCTGACCGTTCAAATTAAACTCATGATAATTAATCCGTTTTTCCATTTCCAAAAGAACAGGAAAAATGAATGAGCAATATTCCATAAACAGCTCTTTTTTCATAACAAAGCAATTATAACAATAATGCTCATACGATGCACTATAAAGCCTCAAAGCTTCCTTAAAATCCGGAAACTTTTCTTCCACATACGAAAGCGTATCATGAAAAATATATTCTTTTAACCCGATTTCCGGAATTTCAAATTCTTTGAAAACATCATAGCAAGTGCATTTTCCTTGTAAAAGATTACCGTGAATAATATCAAATTTTGAAATCTCATCAACAACGGCATCACAATTTTTTTCATATTCCAAAGCCAAACTTTCCGGCAAAAACGGTTCCATCACGCAACCGTTTTCAACCCTTTTTGCCTCAACCTGATTTGTAAAATCGAGCAACCTTCTGTATTGGCAAAAACCCACATAATCAGGGTTTCCGAGCTTATCATAATTTTTCCATGCCCAGTAGATCGCGCTCATCTCCGCAAAATGTCTGTTCCGAGCTGAGATATTATCCCCCGTATCGTCTCCGATCATGGACGAAACCATCCATTCGTAATCTTCCTTGCTCATAGCGCCATCTTTTGAAAATTCGGCTGTCAAAGCCCTCCCGCAATGGATAGGCGTTAAAATGTCGCTCTTTAAAAGGACACAGGGTTTATGACATCCGACCAAAATTCGAACACTTGTTTTATTTTTCATGCCTTAGACCTCTTTTTTTTGAATAAAATTTAATGCCGAAAAGATAGTAACTTTTTGATTTTTGTGTCTGACGTTTTTTCCAAATGGGAAAACCGAGCAAAAGATAAGCGACATCCTTCTCATCTTCGACGCGCTTATAAAACCTGAATTGATCTTTATATTTTACACACCATCTTTGAATAACCCGAAGATAATTTCCCTCTTTACATTGTCGGAGCGTTTTAAAATCTTTTAATGTTTCAACATCAAAAAAAATCAAACATTTTTCATTAAAAGTCTTTAAATATTTCAAACTGTCTTCGTAGCTTAAAAAGCTTAACGGATAGGTAATATCCGCCAAAACCCTGTATAATATCCATAAATTTTTCTTAAGCAGCTCGTTTTTCGTTAAAAAATCAAGCGTATGTCGTAACGAATAAATTTTATCGAACAAAGAATCTGTCTTTCCTTGTGATAAAATCGTTCCCATAATAGAATTTGAAAGCAATTTATAACAATAAAGTTTTTCATCAAGCCCGAAAAAAGTTTCGGCAACGCACAGATACTGCGAAACAAAGGAATCATCATCGCTCTTATAACCGCTCGGAAAATCAATATGCCACTTTTTAATCAAATCAAGCTTGAATATCTTATTCCAAAGAAGAATATTCAGACGAGAGCGAAGATCTTGTGTCAATTCATAAAAACCTTTATGACGAAGTTTGTGATAAGCAATATTGCCTTCTTGACGGCCATGATTTTTATCATACTCTATGATTTCGGCATCGCACATAACTAAATCAACATTATGTTCTTTAAGCGCCGTCAGCATCTTTTCGCACATATCGGGCTTATAGGCATCATCTGCATCACAAAACATTAAAAATTGACCTTTAGCATTAAAGAGCCCTACATTTCTAGCCTTTGCAGGACCGGAATTTTCCTGTTCAAAGACCCTGACACGATTGTCTTTTTGCGTATATTGATTCAAAATCTCCGCAGATTTATCTGTTGAGCCGTCATTGATGCAAAGCACTTCTATATCTCTAAACGTTTGGCAAAGCAAACTATCCAAACATTCCTGCAAATACTTATCCGCATTATAAACCGGCAATATTACTGAAATTTCAGGCATACCAATCCCGTTTCTTTTTATTTCAACACGTTAGAGCTTAAAGCAACCGAAACGAAACATAAAGAAAAATAAAGTGTTTATAAACATTTTAATCTTTTAAAAATAAATTTGCTTTTTGTTTTTATTTCTGATATCATACTCTAAATTTATGATAAACTAAAGGCAGGGTATATAATGAAAAAATTAAAAGTAATGTTCTCGACACATGGTCTTGTTGAAGGAGATTATGCTTTCAACACTGACGAAAAAGGGTTTCCCACTACAGAAATTATCACTAAAAAAGTCATTACCGGACAAGATACCGGCGGACAGGTTTATTATGTGAAAGCTCTCGCTACCAGTTCAAGCAATTATGACATTGATCTCGTAACCCGCCGCGTAGATCCCAGAATTTGCCCGGAATTCGGCGGAACATACAAAGATTTGGGAAAAGACATTAATTACACCATTGAACAGCAATGGCATGAAAGCAAAGCTATCAGGAGTCGTGTTTTGCGCGTTCCTGCAGGCGGCAATTTTGCTTTTTTGCCTAAAGAAGAAATTGTGCCGCTGTTGCCCGAACTTGTAGACAATCTCTTTGAATTTTACAAAAAAGAAGGCGCTCTGGACAAGATTGAGGTTGTTGAGGGTCATTACCGTGATGGAATGCTTGCCGCCGATATGCTCTGCAACAAAATAGAACAAGAAACCGGAAAAAGACCGATTATGTTGGTCACGAGCCATTCGTTAGGTCATAAAAAATATGAGCGAAACCTGCCTCAATACCAAGAAGGAAAAATTACGGACGAAGAATGGCAATGGCACAATTTCAGAGACAGAATTAAGCACGAAAAATATGCCTTTGATCGCGCAGACATTATCGTTGCCACTTCTCCCGACGAACAACGCCGCCTTATTGCCGAGCCATACTTGCAGGACATCAATAAAATTACGGTGATTCCGCCCGGATATAATTCTTCTGTCTTTTACCCCATATCCGCTCAAGAAGCCAGCAAACTGAAATATCAATTTGAATATACGGATGCTGACGGAAATGTTCAATTTATCAACTTAATGAACAAAAAGGTTGTTTCATCACTCGGTCGAGTTGTTCGCGATAAAGGTTATGCCGAACTTTCTCGCTCAATGGCCGAAATCATGAAATCAGAACCCAATGTTGTGTTCATGCTCAGTAGCGAAAAATCAAATCCCGTCACGGAAGAATGCGAAAAGATATTAAAAGAGTTCAAAGATCGCGTTGTTTTCTTGCCCTCTCTTAACCAACAGGAAATGGCAACGATTTACAGAGTTTCAGACATTTTCGTTATGTCGAGCTTAAATGAGGCTTTCGGCATGGTTCCGATTGAAGCTATGGGTTGCAAAACAGCCGTTATCGTCGGAAGAAGCGGATTTAATGATTTTGCGCACTGTGCCGATATTCGTGATGACAGCATAGATTTAAGCAAAGAAATCGGTATTTATGCACCGTCTCAAGAAGAAGACCGTTGGCGCCAAATTAAAGCGCTGAAAACATTGCTTGGTGATGAAAAGCTCTGTGCCCAAATGGCCGAAAACGGTTATGAGTTTGCTCGTTCAAAACTCACTTGGGAAAAAATTTCTGCCCAAAAAGATGCCTTGGTCAAAGAGGCTTTGGAAAAGAAAAAAAACAAAAGCATACATCCTGCTCTTAAAATAAAAAACGGCGGTCTGTGCTTATAACTTATAAATTTTCTAAAAAACTTCTTTCATCATTTTGAAAGAAGTTTTTTTAGTAAAAGATTCACTTAATATTAACTAAAATATACCATAAT
The DNA here is from genome assembly GCA_002308495.1 of Alphaproteobacteria bacterium UBA1254. Classification (GTDB taxonomy): domain Bacteria; phylum Pseudomonadota; class Alphaproteobacteria; order RF32; family CAG-239; genus UBA1254. Next base: position 9,748 of record DBVW01000003.1, on the reverse strand, counting down.
ATATCAGCGTGTGTTTTTTTTCTCAAAGGTGTAAAATGAAGAAAGTTATCTGTTTGATTTTGTTATGTCTGATGTTACCTGCCTGTCAGGAACTCGACGGTTTATTAAATACAAACTCCTCTGCCTTTATGATTCCCGAAGCAGATGACAGTCGTATGGTTGTTTTAAACACAAATACGCTTGTCTATCACGATTCAAAATGCAAAATTGCAAAAAGTTGTTCGAAAAATTGTATTGTAACAACGAAATCTGATGCAAAATCAAAAGGTGCAACCCCTTGTCAAAAATGTAACGGTGGTAATAAATAATGTTTAACAGACCTGCAAAAATTTCTGACGAAGAACGCTTACAGCTCAAAATCAGATCAGCTTCCTATCTTGAAAACATCATCATCCCGATTATCAAAACTTTTACACGCCAAAAAATCAAGGGCTATCACGGTATAGAACACACCGAGCTTGTTGCTTTCAGAGCAGTCGATATAGCCCTATCCGAAGGCTATAAAGATTTTCGAGACGAGCTTTTGCCCCTTCTTTTAGCCGCCGCTTTGCACGATTCGGCAAGAACGGATGATGCCTACAACGAAACGCACGGTCCCGATGCCGCCACCCGTCTTGAAACACAAAACTTTTTGGACGAGCCCGGCTTTATGCTAACGCCATTCCACAAAATTGAAATCAAAAGCGCCGTTGCCAAACACACGAGCGCCATGCCGAGCCTATTTAAAAAATATTCTTACATTCAAAGATGTTTGTGCGATGCCGACCGAATTCGCCTTTCTTGGGAACACGGTTACAACTCAAAATACTTTTTCACCAAAAGAGGTCGTCAGCTTGCTTGTATGAGCCCCGATGAAATTGTCACATATTTAAGCTCATGGCAAAAACTTCTTAAAACAAACAAAATCAAAAACGTCGGAAGACCGATTTTACAAAGATACGAAATCGGCAATTATGTGCGTTTTACAGAGCCTGAAAATAACTGATATTTTTTCTATCTGCCGTTTGTCTTTTTCAAATTGATGAGGTTTAAATCAACTTTCTCAACCGTTCCTTTTGAAAGGTCTATTCTGACCTTTTCTCCTGCTTTCACACCTTTTAATGCGTCTCCTTTTAAAGAAATCCAGAAAGGCTGTCCCATTTCCCGTATTTCGTTTCCATAATGCCCATATAACAATTCCACAAGCCCTATTCCGTTATCGACAACAACGTCTGCCTTAGCATTTCCATACCACATGGCATGCTGTGCATATTGATAAGGTTTGACCCTATTTCTTTTGTGAACAAGTTTTCCGTCAACTTCACGATAAAATTTTTTCTCATGTTCAAAAACAAACGCATAACCCGAAAAATCACAAAAAGAAACTGAAGAATTTTTAAGATAATCCGAATATTTTTCCTCATAAACCGAGCTGAATTTATCCGTCATCACTGTTGTAATAACGGGCTGATCCTTAAAATAACCGACCACATCACCGTTTTCTAAAGTTTTTATGATAAAATTCTGTTGTGATAAATAAGGTCTTTGTTGTAAAAGATAAATTTTACTTTTCGAAGCGGCAAATTCCATATCTATCGGATGTCCCAAATCTTTTTCCAATTTATTGACCGTAGCTGTCAGCGAAATCATAACCGTATCAAGTCGTCTGTCAAGCAACGGATAAAAACCCCCGTAAGCATATTCGCCTTTTTCTGACTTAAATTTGACTTTCTTTGAAAAAACAACTTCATGATTTAGGATTCTTTGATAATCCTCAGGCATAAACAATGAAAAATCACCATATTCATCTGATTCCTTTGAATCTTTCTTAACGCACTTACCGATTTTAAGACATTTTCCTTTTTCTGCGCCTCTTAAAAGATTCTCAGCCGTTTTTCCTTGAACATAATTGATAACAGCAACAGGGTCCCCATCAAAATCTTCGCTGTAAACAACACCGGCATAATCCGGCTCTGATATCATCTGCTGAATAACAACAGACATCTTCGGTTTTTTGCCGTTTTCTAATTTGACCTTTTCGGCAGATTCATAAACCGTTTTTAAAGCCTCGCGCATCTGCTCAACCGTTGAAACATTCAAAACTGTTTCAAAAGCGCCTGAATAACTTTTATTTGTTCCGTCTTCAATATCTGCCGATGAACGAACGGCAACATTGCCGCCCGCAGCATGCATTGCTTTAACTGCCTCAACCAACACCTCATTCGGTACCTTGCCTTTTTTAAGATATTTATCGTGCGCTTTATCTGAAAGCACAAACGTTTCCGGCACATCAACAGAAATGCCGAATTGTTTTAACTCATCAATCAAACGTAAACTTTCCGCCAAACCTTTAGCCTTACCGCCGATGTTTGCAGTGTTTTCTTGTATTTCATTTAAGTCAAAAAGTATTTGTTCCATGCGCCGAATGTTACAACAAATTTTATACCTTGACAAGCAAAAAAATCTAAGATATTTTAAAGGTGTTCTTGAGGCTCGCAGGGCTTATGAGCCGAGAACAAAAACTTAAACTGAGCCGGTTTTTAAAAATTTCTTTTCAAATGTCGGCTCCTCATTCAAAGGAGTTTTTTTAATGCCTAAATACAAATTCAAACACGGTTTAACAATCATGCGTGCCCAACCTTTTCACATCGGGCATCAAAAAATTATTGATCAAATGCTTGCCGAATGTGAGCTCGTAACGGTAGCGCTCGGCTCTATTCAGGAACAAGGAACGGAACGAAACCCGTTTAACTACACCACAAGAAAAAAAATGATTCAAAATGTTTATCGTTCAAAACCCGAATATGAGCGCCTTAAAATCATCGGTTTGTTTGACATCAATAATCCCGCCGAATGGGGCGAGTTTGTAATGGATTTTTTAAAAGAAAGTTTTACCGACATCCCCTTGCCCGACGCTTATTATGCAGGCTCCGAATACGACGCGCATTGGTTTAAAAACCACATCGAAAACATCCGCCTCATTGACCGAACAGACCCCTCTTTTCCGTTCGTAACGGCAAGCATGGTGCGCGATATGCTAAAGTTTCAAGACAAACGTTGGAAAAACTTTATTGACCCTGTCAATCACCACATTGTTGAAGAATATTTCACCAGAAAAAAAGGCATAATTTAAAGGAGGTTTAAACATGGAAAAAGAAATTTTTATCCGCATCGATTTTCAAAATGATTTTGTTCACCCCAAAGGTGCCCTAACCATTTCCGCGCCCGATTTAATCAAACGCCACAAAGATTTTGTAAAAAAATTAAAACCACATATGTTTGATCATTTTCTTGACACATACGACACGCATTTTAAACAAACTTTTCCTTTAACAAAAGAAAACTTGTCTTATCCAGTCCATTGTGTTTTCAACTCTTGGGGGTGGCGAAACGCGGCGCCGCTTGCCCCTCATTTTAAAACAAAAAAAATCTACAAATCGACCACAAATTTATGGAACGAAAAACCGCAATACACTTTCTTAAACCAATCTTTTGAAAAGAAGAACATCTATTTGTGCGGCGTCTTGTCAGAGGTTTGCGTCAAAGAAGCGCTTGACGGCTTCTTAAAACTCGGCGCCAATGTCTACATCATCGAAGATTTATGCCAAGGACTTAATGCTCAAATCAAAGATCTTTTAAAAGAAAATTTCTATCAAAGCTTTATCAAAAAAGGTCAGCTTCATATCATCACAAGCCATCAGCTTTTGAAAACGAAAGGAACAAAATAATGACAAGAGAAAATCTAATTGCCACCGGCTCTCCGCTCTTTTGCGACCTTTATCATTTATCAATGGCGCAAAGTTGGTTTTTGGACGGCAAAGCAGATGAGCAAAAAACTTCCGAAGCGTTTTTCAGACGCTGTCCTTTCGGCGGCAGTTATGTTATTGCCGCAGGCCTCGCCGAGTTTGTCGAGTGGTTAAAAAACTGGCATTTTTCTGATGAAGATATTGCTTATTTACGCTCTGAAAAATATGCTGACGGCACCCCGAAATTTCAAGAAAGCTTTTTATCATTTATCAAAAACGCAAAACTTCAAATAAGTGTTGAAGCCGTCGAAGAAGGAAAACTCGTTTTCCCGAACGAACCCGTTTATTCCGTTTCCGGTCCTTCTTGGCAGGTTGAGCTTGTCGAAGCCGCGCTTTTAAACATTTTCAACTCTCAAAGCCTGATTGCGACAAAAGCCTCGCGCATGGTTTATGCCGCAAACATTGACGGCAAAAATCGTCCGCTTTTGGAATTCGGTTTGCGTCGCGGTCAGGAACTCGGTTGTTTTTCGGCAACACGTGCCGCCTTTATCGGCGGCGCCTCGGCAACATCAAACGTCGCGGCCGCAAAACACTATCACATCCCCTCTTCCGGCACAATGGCTCATTCGTTTGTGATGAGCTATGACAATGAAGTTGACGCATTCAAAGCGTTTATGAAAACAAACCCTCAAAACACAACCCTTCTTGTTGACACATATGACTCTCGCGAGGGTATCAAAAACGCCATCAAAGCAGCTGTTCAAACAAAAATTCCTTTAATGGGAATGCGCTTTGATTCGGGCGACCTTGCTTATTGGGCAAAAGAAGCCAAAACCATTTTAAGCCAATCAAAAAATAAAGACCTTTTAAAAAATGTCAAACTGATTGCCTCAAATGATTTGGACGAACACTTAATTGAAAACCTTATTGCTGTTCAAAAAGCGCCTTATGATGTTTTTGCCGCCGGCACAAAACTCGTTACGGCCTACGACACACCTGCCTTAGGTGCTGTCTTTAAAACAAAATCATATAACGGCAAACCTCAAATCAAAATTGCCGAAGGCAAAACAACCGTTCCGGGCGCTACAAACGTTATCCGTATTACCCGAAACAATCTCTTTGAAGGCGACATTATCTGCCGTCAAACAGATAAAAAACTCGTCAAAGACGGCAAGCTCAGCGCCAACATCACCTCATATAATTTCGGTGAATTAAAAGGCAAAAACCGCGTGTTTAAAAAAGGTGAAAAGGCCGAATATTTACTTCATCAAATTGTCGATAACGGAAAATTTGTTTATTCCCCCGAAACAAATCTTTATAAGCTTCAAAAACGCGCTTTTGATGAACTTTCTCATTTGGACGCAACATATAAACGTCTGGCCAATCCGCACATTTACGGTGTCGGTTTGGAAGAAAAACTTTATGACTTGCGCGAAAAACTGATTAAAAAACACCTGAAAGGATAAACGAGATGCAAAATTTATGGAACACATTAAAACAAGGCTTAAAATCATATTGCGATCAAAACGGTTTTAAGAAAGTTATTTTAGGTCTTTCGGGCGGTCTTGATTCTGCTGTTTGCGCTGTTTTAGCGGCAGACGTTTTAGGCGGTAAAAACGTAACGGCCGTTATGATGAAAACAAGATTTACATCTGATTTAAGCTTAAAAATCGCACACGGAATTGCCATTTTAAACAAGCTTGATTATCACGAAATTGATATTGATCCGTTTTTTGAAAAAGAAGTTGAGCTTTTAAAAGACGCTTTTAAAGAAGATGTCAAAGGCATCACTCAAGAAAACCTTCAAGCCCGTATCAGAGGCCAAATTTTAATGGCATGGTCAAATCAGTTCGGCGGTCTTGTTTTAGCTTGCGGCAACAAATCGGAAGCCTTAACGGGTTATTGCACGCTTTATGGTGACACATGCGGCGGTCTTGCTCCAATCGGCAACGTTTATAAAACAACGATTTTCGAACTTGCCAAATGGCGCAACACGGTCAGCAAAGTTTTGCCTCAAGACGTCATCACGCGCGCGCCGTCTGCAGAATTGGCCGAGGGCCAAAAAGATGAAAACTCTCTTCCGCCGTATGCTGTTTTAGACCCGATTTTAAAAGAGCTTTTTGATAACAAACAAAGTGTTGAACAAACCGTTTCAAAAGGTTATGACAAAGCAACGGTTGAACGCGTTCGAAACCTCATCACCCGTTCTGCTTTCAAACGAAAACAAATGGCCGAAATGATTGAAGTATAAAATAATGTCCCGATAATTTCGGGACTTTTTTTATTCATAAACTCTGCCGTTGAAGATTACTTTTGTGGTATATAAAATAAAGCACATGCCGGGAGCCATTCCGTTAACAATCATGTTCTCGTGATATTGCTCTTTTCTTGTGCCTGTATTTAATCGCATTTGCGGCACATCAACCAAAATACCTTCCAAATGAACAAGATCACCCGGCAAAAGCATAGACAATGCCTTATTTATTCTCTCCGTCGCCGGAATGGGATGATAGTTATTCTGTTCTTCCTGCTTAATATATTGATGACATTCCCTAAAATTCGCTTGGCTTTTTTCGGCTTCTTCCTGGTTCTTATAAGCTGACATAAATGACGTCCGATATTTAACGCCTTTGCAAAGCACGCGCCCTAACCGTTCTTCATGCTCAAACTTAAATTTTTTGAACACTTCTTTTTGTGCCATCTGTCCGATAACCAAAAAAATATCTCTCGGCACAAGGTTGATATATTTTCCCTGAAACTGCCCTCTGAAAAATCTGTTCCAAAGAGTGTCGTAATGGTCTAAAATACCGACCCTGCCCGTTACGGCATATCTTGTTTTCGGCTCTAAAATATACGCATATTTTCCGCGTGTGAAAACAAACGCCGGCGCATTCACATCTTCAAAAAAATCATGCGCCGAAATTTCCAAAACCTCATTTGTTTTTTTACCGTAAAGATACGGATAAACCGCCCGCTTTAAATATTGCGGAAAGAAAAATTGAAAAACAATCAGAACAAAAACAATATGCCACTTATAACGTCGAAAAAATCTTCGAAAATTAAAAAACTTTTTCAAATTAAAGTTCCTTTGTCATATTTTCCAAACGCTCAATACGGTCTTTCGTTGAAGGGTGCGTTGAAAAGAGCGATGCCAAACTTCCCGAAGAAAGCGGGCTGATAATAAACATATGCGCTGTTTCTTTCGTAACGTTTTTCATCTGAGCTTGTTTTGAATAACTCTCTAATTTTGAAAGCGCCGAGATGAGCCATTCCGGATGTCCTGTCAATTGAGCAGCCCCTGCGTCCGCCGCATATTCGCGTGTGCGCGAAATTGAAAGACGAATGATGGTTGCCGCAATCGGCATCAAAACAGCCCCTACAAGCGCAAATAAACCGCCCTGGCGTGCATGCGTCCCCGCACGCTGATTGGCCGCACTCACTCCCGAACGCGAAACATTGCCGAGCATACCGATGGCACCGGCAAACACGGCAGCGATGGACGATGTTAAAATATCATAATGCTTAACATGACTCATCTCGTGAGCTAAAACGCCCGTAACTTCCTGTTTGCTCATCAGTTCAAGCAGACCGCGTGTTGCCGCAACGGCCGCATGGCTCGGATTTCGCCCTGTTGCAAATGCATTCGGAACTTTTTCATCAATCACATAAACCCTTGGCATCGGCAAACTGGCTCTGTCGGCAAGCTGGCGCACAATATTGTAAAGCTCGGGCGCACTGCTTTCTTTAACTTCTTTTGCCTTATATTGTTTTAACACAATCTTGTCGCTGAAAAAATAACTGAAAAAATTCATCGCAACCGCAGCCCAAAAAGCCGCTTTCATTCCTGATTCACCGCCGATCATATTGCCGACCCACATAAAGATAAGCATCAAACCGAGCATCAAAATAAAAGTTTTTAAACGTCCCATGATTTTTTCCTTTTCTAAAAATTTACGTGGAGTTTAGCACAAAAATTTTATTTAGAAAAGGACGACATAATTTTATTAAACAAGATTTTACGTGAAGCTTCATTTTGTGAAAGCAAATCTGCAATTTTCGAAGCTTCTTTAAGATCAACACGTAAAGCATGCAGTGCTTTCTTTAAATCTTCGCCTCTGTCTTCAAAGTGAACTCCCGAAAGAACCACTCGTCCCAACCCGAAATCTTTGGCAATAATCGCCGCCGGCTCATGTTCAACATCTTCATAGCGCGCTAAAATTTCATAATCCTGCTTTGGTGAAACAAACTTCGGACCACCGTGATAATGTGCAAAATGAATTTCATTATCTGCCCATTTAAGCTTAATTGTTGCAGCCGAACCTTCGTTTTTCATATACGGCCGAATTTTTAACTCTTTATAAAGCGTGCCGACAGCCGAAACATCAACCAAATCCAAAAGCTCATGTTCACGCACGATAGCCAAAGGCTCAACGTCTGTTTCAAATTCTACTTTTGAACATGCATAATAGGCTCCGGCGCAAATCCCCAAATAATGACCGCCGTTTGCAATATATTTTCTTATTTTATCGTTTCCCTGAACTTTAAGCTTTTGTAAAAACGGTGTTGCCGCACCGCCCGGCATAATAAAAAGCAAAACATCATCACCCAAAATGTCTTCTTTTAAAATGGAAGCAGCATCCGTGAAATCAACTTTAATGTTTTTCGGCTCAAAATAAGCCCTTAAGCCACGTTCTAAATTCTTTAAATCACCGACACCGTAATCGCGATAAACCAAAACTTGATGACGCATCATTTATCTCGCGCTTAACACATATTTTTTATTGTAACGCGTGTTTTTGCCGATCCTTGATAAAACCTCATAACCGATTGTGCCGGCATCGCGCGCAATATCGTCAAGCGTATAATCATCCATTATCAAATACCCGAAATCGCCGACCGAAACATTTTTAACATCGGTGACATCACAAATCACATTATCCATTGAAACACGCCCCAAAATACGCGCCTCTTCCCATTTGTCGGATGCTTTAAAAAACACTTTGCCGACATTTGAAAGCGAACGCGGCAAACCGTCACCATAACCGATTGAAACAATCGCAATCTTGCGGTTTGTGTTTGCCCGATATGTTGCACTGTAGCCGACAAACTCGCCTTTTTTTAAATCAGAAATTTGCAAAACAGGCGCTTTTAGCGTAATCACATTTTTCATCTGATTTTCGCGATAAGGTGCTGTGTTAATGCCATACATCGCCGCACCCAAACGCACCATATCAAAATTAAATTCGTCTCCCAAAAACGCACCATCCGAAGCCGACAAGCTCCCGGGAATGTCTTTAAAATATTTTTCTTTTATTTTTCTAAAACAGTTTAACTGGTGCTCGTTCATAAAGTGGTCTTTTTCGTCGGCACACGCCAAATGACTCATCACAAGCGAAAATCTCTTCAAATCTTTTGAGCTTAATTTTTTCAAATCATCTTCTCTGAAACCCAAACGATTTAAACCCGTTTCAACATGAATGGCAGGCTTAACATCTTTAATTTCGTGTTTCTTCCAATATGAAAGCATCTCAGGCGAGCTGATAACGGGCGTAAATTTATATTTTTCAAAAAGCTCTAAACTATCCGCTCCGATACCCTGCAAAACATAAATCGTTGCTTTAGGTAAACAAGACACAATCCTTTCGGCCTCAACAGCGTGCGCCACCCAAAAATGACGACAACCAGCATGTTCATAAAGCGTTTTTGCCACAATCTCCGCCCCGATACCATAGGCATCATCTTTTACAACGGCAGACGGCGTTGCCGGCGCAATAATTTTGCTTAAAAGTTTATAATTTTCAACCAACCGATTAAGGTTAATTTCCAACACAGGCTGTGTTAAAACATTTGCACTTAATTTATTCAAAAAGCTCATTTATCCCTCGTGATTAATAAAACTGATTATAAAAGCATACTGATGTGAAACTTTTTCGGCGCCTCATGTGATTTATCACTCACATTATATTCCTGCATTTCGGAAGACGGCTCTTGGCTGATGTTAAACTCCTGAGGATCCGCGGTCG
>DBVW01000004.1:26650-28313 GCA_002308495.1 Alphaproteobacteria bacterium UBA1254 | reverse complement strand
CCGATGCCTCAAACAAAGTTTGTTTTGGGGAAAGCCTTAAAAATCGGGCTAAAACCGATTGTTGTGATTAACAAAGCAGACAAACCCGATGCGCGTCCGGATGAGGTTTTAAACGAAATTTTTGATTTGTTTGTGAGCTTAAATGCCACAGATGAACAGCTTGATTTTCCGGTTTTGTATGCTTCGGGCAGAAACGGCTGGGCGGTTAAAGACTTAAAAGACGAGAAAAAAGATTTAACACCTTTGTTTGAGCTGATTTTATCATATGTCAGCGAACCGAAATGTGAAAAAGACAAGCCGTTTTCAATGCTCGTAACAACGCTTGAAGGCGATAAGTTTTTAGGCCGTATTTTAACGGGTAAAATCTTTTCGGGGTCCTTAAAATTAAATGATGCCGTTAAAGTGATTAACGAACACGGTGAAGTTGAAAAAACGCGTATTTCCAAAATTTTAGCTTATAAAGGTTTGGAGCGTGTGGCGTTAAATGAGGCTCATGCCGGTGATATTGTGGCCGTTGCGGGCGTGGTGAAAGGAACGGTGGCAGACACGATTTGTGCTTATGAAGTTGAAACACCGATTAAAGCACAGCCGATTGATCCGCCGACCCTTGCGATGACGTTTTCGGTTAACGATTCGCCGCTTGCAGGCAGGGAAGGCGACAAAGTAACCTCACGTATGATTTGGGATCGCTTGAAAAAAGAAGCCGAAAGCAATATTGCACTTAAAATTTCAAAGACGGATCGAACAGATTCGTTTGAAGTTGCGGGCAGAGGCGAATTACAGCTTGGCGTTTTGATAGAAACGATGCGCCGTGAAGGCTTTGAGCTTTCAATTTCACGTCCGCGCGTTTTGTTCAAAAAAGATGAAAACGGTCAGCTTTTAGAGCCGGTTGAAGAAGTTGTGGTTGACGTTGATGAGGAGTTTTCGGGAACGGTTGTTGAAAAGATGGGGTTACGCCGTGCCGAAATGACGGATATGATTCCCTCACAGCTCGGTAACAAAGTTCGTTTGATTTTTCATGCCCCGTCTCGCGGTTTGATCGGTTATCACAGCGAATTTTTAACGGATACGCGCGGTACGGGTGTGATGAACCGTATTTTTTACGATTACGAACCGTATAAAGGTGAAATTGAAGGCAGACGGACAGGCGTTTTGATTTCATCCGAAAACGGAACGGCGGTGGCATACGCACTTTGGAAACTTCAAGACAGAGGGCCGATGTTTGTGGAGCACAATTCGCCGGTTTATGTCGGTATGATTATCGGTGAACACACAAAATCAAACGATATTGAAGTTAATCCGACCAAGACAAAACAGTTAACAAATATCAGAGCTGCCGGCAAGGATGAGGCGATTGATTTGATTCCGCCGCGTAAAATGAGCCTTGAACAAGCTTTGTCATATATTCAATCAGATGAGCTTTTGGAGGTAACGCCGAAGTCATTGCGTCTGCGTAAAAAGATTTTGGATCCGCTTGCACGCAAGCGTTCAAAACCTGAAGTAGAAGCTTAATTTTTTTGAAAATATGGGCAAAGGCAATAAAAAAAACTTGATTTTGAAAGAATATGTGTGTATCAATAATCAAAACTGCTTTGTCAAACATTTAGGGGTGTAGTTCAGTTGGTAGAACATCGGTCTCCAAAACCGAGTGTCGTGGGTTCAA